>CAMLUB010000034.1 GCA_946486515.1 uncultured Clostridium sp. | reverse complement strand
CCGTCCCTAAAATCATCAGCTCCGTCCCCAAAATCCCCCCATTGGACAAAAATGAATTACTTTAATAATTTTCTTAAAAATTCTTTTATTTTTCCTAATACTCCTTCCTCTTTTACAACAAGAGCTTTTTCTTCATTTTTATTCGTTTCAAGCTCTTCTGAATTATGAATGATTTCATTTTTCACTTCTTGTGGAATAGGAATAATTATATTTTTATACTCATATAATATGTCATCTTTTCTTATTGTATCTTGTACGTTTTCTAAATTTGCATTTACAAATACATTTTTACTATGCACTAAATTGATAAATGTATATGCTTTATTTACATCTTTTGTATATATAACTGCTCCTCTAGTTTTATTTCTATTTATTTTTTCTATTTCTTCATCTACTTTTCCTTTTACCATAATAGCATTATGATTCTTATCTGCTTCATCTTTGAATATATCATTTTCTAAATATACATACATTTCATCTGTTTCTTTTTTGCCTTCTACTCTTGGTGTTTCTAAAGGATCTCCTTTATCATCATATGCATATATTACTTTATCAAAATACTCATAAAAACACTCATCATATGGTAATAACATGATTAAATTCTCGCTGATTTCAAACTTTTTCAATGCTTCTTTTATAATTAACAAAACTAATGATTTAACATTATCTTCAGCATATTCTACATCAGAGATGGCTATTGCATTTCTTGATTTTATTGCTCTTATATACCATTTTATGACTTCTTGTGTATCATATACTTCTATGGCGATTATACCAATTGGCATAGCAATACAAGTAAATAAAAATTTGTCTTGATTTATTTTTAATTTTGCATATCTTTTATATGAATCTTCTTTTTCTATTTCTTTATCTATTATGTCAAATATATCTTCATACGATATATTCTCTTTTTGTAATTTTATTAACTCTCTAATCTCGCTTTCATTTACTTTTATCCTATCCTTTATATATTTTAATATATCCTGTGTTAACTCATATTTATTATTTAATCTATAATCTCTTGAAGCTTTTTTCAATTTATCAATATTATCTTTCATCATTTGTCTTTTCTCCTTTTCGCATCATTTTTCTTAGTTTGTCAAGACCTTTTTCCTTTTCCCTTCCTCTTAATGTTTCTGTTTCTTTTACTCTATTGAATAATTCTTGTATTTTCTTTTGTTCTTTTTTGATGGCTTCCACTAGTGGTTCTATATATACTCCAAACATTTCTATATCTTCATCATCACTAAAATACTCATATTGAATCTTTTCTCCATTTCCTGCATATATTAATCCTTTTTCTTTGTCATATCTAATTTCGTTTTCATCACCATCATATATTTTTACCAATCCTTTTCTTAACATTCGTTTTATATTAATCAATGACGTATCTCTCGTTGCATCACAGTGAAGCATTTCTCCTTTTTCTCCTGCTTCTATTAGTAATTTATATAATGTGTCAGTAGATTCTGCTGTGGCTAATTTTACATTTCCTTGCGATTCTTTACTACTTGTTTCTGCATTCATCGCTCCTACTATTGCTAAATCTGATATTTCTATATTTCCATATTCATTTTCACCATATATTAAATACCAATCTTTGTTACTTCCTATTACGATTTTTGCATCTTCTATTCCATAAATATCTTCTATATCCTCCATATCTTGTACTCTGTCATTTATGATTTGCTGTTCTTCTCTATATGCTTGTCTTTCTAACTTTCTAATTAGATCTATTTCATTTTCTGATATACTTTTTTCTGTATATATAGTTGGTTGTCCAACATTTTTATACCATAAAGGATTTTCTTGAACATCTTTTTTATTTGCATTTTCTTTTTGTCTTTTCAGAATTCCTTTTCTTTCTTCTTTAGGCATTTCGGTTAATATAACTGGCTTTCCTGGTGAACCATATGGTGCTTCACCTTTTGTGGAATCTATCCATGGATACATATATCCTTGTTCCGTTTTATATTGATAATATGCTTCATCTGCCACAACTACTTCTGCTTCTGTTAAGTCATCTAATCCTTCCAAATCATTATATCCTGTTCCTGCTATTACTTCTTTTAATACTAAACTATCATATTGTTCTTGTGTTATTTTTCCCTCTTTTTGCAATTTTCTTAAAAATTTCTTGTCTATTTCAATCGCTTGTTTTCCTGCCTGCTTATATAATTCTAATATCTCTTTATGATCTTCTTTAGGAATTTCTTCTAATATTTCTTGCGGAATTTCTATATTATCAAAACATAATCTATCTCTTGCTCCATCTGTTCCTTTTTGTCTAATTGTTAGAGATTGTGCTACAATATTTCTTTCTCCATTTTCTCCTACTTTTTCTACAACAAATATTCCTGCATTTTCTTCTATGGAACCTAGTAGCATAGATCCTTCTCCTACATCTCCAAATTTTTGGCAACATGTTGTTATATTTCCTGCAAACAAATTTAATACATCATCTGGTTCTAGCATTCTTCCTTCATATTTTCCACCCTTTACACGAATTGGTGGTATACTGCTTCTTTCTCTTCTTTTGGTTATTTCAAAGACATCTTGCACTCTTTCAAATTCTTCTTCTCTGGTAATTCCTCCTACTGAACTTGCTAGTCTAGCAATTTCTTCATTTCCTTCTCTGATATTTGAAAACTTTATATTTGATAAATATCCCATGATATCAGAAATTTCTAGTTCTCCACTTTTATATATATTTTTTAATTCTCTAGAATTTACAATCCTTTTAAAATTATTATGTATTCTACCAAATTCCATATAATATTCTGGATTTGATAAAAACTCTTGCCTATGTTTTTTAAAAAATTTTGTAAATTCTTCTGAATATGGTTCATGTATCGATCCAAACATATCATGAATTTGTTTATATGTTACAACATCTCCATAATTTTTTAATAACGCATATGCTGCTTCTCTATCTGCTTCATCTTTTAATTCTGCTTTTTGTGTTGTTTCCATTTCTATATGTAATGCTTCTTTAAGTTTTTCTATCTCTTCTGCTGTAAATTCATTTGGCAAATTGCCAAATGTATAGCCTAATTCTTTTAGTGTTGTATTGATTTTATATTTCCATGCGCCTCCTATTGCACTTTTGGTTTTTTGTAATGCTGTTACCACTGTATGATTTAATAACTTTGATACTTCTTCATCTTCTAATAAATCTGACATTTTTGATATGATTTTATCTTGATTTTGTCTTACATAATGTGAATGTGCTTCTCCTATTTTTTCTGCTAATTTCTCTGCTAGATTTTCTTTCGTGACTTCTCCTTGTTCTTTAATCAAATCTTTTATTACACTTTCTATCATGATCCTTACTGGCTTTACTTGTTCTCTTACAATTCCTATTTCATCCCCTGTATTTTCTGCTAATTTTTCTTCTACTGTTCCTGCTATTTTTTCTAAATTGGTTTTTATCATTTTAGCATTGATTTCTTCTTCTATTTGTTTGATATTATCTAAATGAAATTCATATCCTGCACGCTCTACACTCGTTTTTAGCATCTCTGTTAAAGAATATTGATGAGTTTCATCTTCTAATAACCTATTTAATTCCTTAAATATTTTCATTTCCGCACTATTTTTATTCTGCTCATCCCTTTTGTATATCTGTAATTCTTTATTTAGTGTTTTCAGCATTTCTAAAGTAACCCCGAAATCGCCTTGTGCTTTGAATTTTAAATCATATAAACTTTGAAATACTTCATTTTTTTCTGCTATATATTTATTGATTTCTTCTTCAGATAGTTTTGGTAGTTCAAATATTTTTTCTACTTCCTCTATCCCTATGCTTTTTATCATTCTATGATAAAATATGTCCATTTGTTTTTCATCATAATCTGCATCTTGTTTTAAATATACTTTATTTTTTTCTTTTAATGTTTCAAATCTTTCTAAATCTTCTCCAAACATTAATGTTTGGTCAAATGGTTTTCCATCACTATATAATCTTTCTAGTACTTGCCCTGCTATATTTCTTGACATGGTAATTTTTTGTAAACTTTCACATCCAACAAAAACTGCTGCCCCCATCCTCGTAACACTATCTGGTATTTGAATTTCTTTTAAATTTGCACAATTTAAAAAAGCGAAATCACCTATACGTGTAACACTTTTTGGAATTTGAATTTCTTTTAAATTTGCACAATCGCAAAAAGCGAAATCACCTATACGTGTAACACTTTTTGGAATTCGGATTTTTGATAAACTTGTATGCCAAAAAGCTCTATCGCCTATACTTGTGACACTTTCTGGGATTTCTAGTGTTCCATTTTCTATATCACTATTTTGAACATCTTTTAATACTCCATTTTCGATTGTCATTTGTATCCTCCTATTTATATTTTACTGAATCATAAATGATTTTTTTGTGATAAAGAAAAATCGCTTTCCTATACCACAAAAAACAATGTTGCACAGGAAATCAGTTTAAACTCAAATATTTGCCAAAAGCTCATTTAATCTACTATTCTGTTTTGTTAAATATAAATACCCAATCAAAGCCTCAAAAGCAGTTGAATACATATATTCTTGCACATTTGAATGTTTAGGTAAATGATGATTTTGTGTATTTCTTCCTCTTCTGACAATCTCTTTTTCTTCAACAGTTAATATCTCATAAATTTCTTCTAATTTTTCTGCTTGACTTTTTGCTTTTACATATTTAATAGCTTCTATATGTAATTTATGAGGTTTTAAGTTTGTTTCATTAATTAATTTATTTCTTATAAATAGCTCATATACAGCATCTCCAATATATGCCCATGTTAATGGTGACATTAATTCTACTTCTTGTTTTGTTCTATCTATTTTTAAAAATTCTTCCATTTTTCTTCCTTTACCTTTATATGAATTCTTTTTTATTTCAAATTGTAGTATCATTTTTTTACTTTTTATGATGATTCCTGCATATTCAGTTTATTTTGCATAGTTTTACATAAAAATGTCCTAAACAGAAACGTCCCCAAAAGGACATTCTAACGTGATTTTCCCCATTTTTCCATTTTTAAATTCATCTAACAATATTCTAGCTGTTTTTTCTTCATCAATATTACCACCAGAAACAATGCAACCTCTTTTTTTACCAATTGCTAAAAAGATTTCGTAAATATTTTCATTTTCTGGTCTTTCCACATTTTGTAATTGCTCATGAATATATTCTTCTGTTAGTTTATACCTCTCACATAATTGTTTTGGATAATTTTCTAATAAAAATTTGACTAATTGATACGCAATTTCTGTTCTTTGCAAAATTTCTTCTTTTATGGTTCCTATAAATGCAAGATGTAATGCTACTTCTTCACTTTCAAATTTAGGCCATAATACACCTGGTGTATCTAGTAATTCGATTTTTTCATTGATACGTATCCATTGCTTTTGTTTTGTAACACCTGGTTTATTTCCAACTCCTGCAGATGTTTTTTTAGAAATTCGATTAATAAATGAAGATTTTCCTACATTTGGTATTCCTAATACCATAGCTTTTATTTTTCTTCCAATTCTTCCTTTTTCAGCTTGTCCTTTTAAATCTTCTTCCATGATTTTTTCTATTTTTCTAACACATTCTTCTATTCCTTTTCCAGAATTAGAATCTGTTAAAACTGCTGGAATATTTTTATTTTTAAAATATTCTACCCATCTTTTATTTTGTCCTTCATCTGCTAAATCACTTTTATTCAATATAATTATTTTCTTTTTATTTTTTGTAATTTCTGCTATATCTGGATTTTGACTAGAGATGGGTATACGTGCATCTAATAATTCTATGACAATATCTACTAATCTCACATCTGCTATAATTTGTCGTTTTGTTTTTGCCATATGTCCTGGATACCAGTTAATATTCATATTTCCTAAATTCGATTCGTTATTCATTATTTTCACCTTCTTTTTTCACATCTACTAGTAATTTCATCTTTTCTGCATTTTTAAGTATATTCAGTTGATATTTGGCAATTTCACTCAGAATTTCAAATCTTTCTTCTTTGCTTTTTCCTTCTTTTATTAATTCAGCATTATGTGATTCTTTCCACGCTTTGAATATATTCCAATCGCATTTGTTTTATCACACCATTCAGTAACACTTAATGTAAATGTGTGAAGTCCCGCACTTTTTCTAAACCCGTCGAATTCGACGGAATTAAAATTTGGATTATAAATTGACTCCCATGTTCCTAAAGCAACATCTGCAAACACGAGCCATCATGATAGAATCGTTCTATGGTGATGGCTCGCATTACCATATACTAATAGAAGAATCATTTATTCTTCTATTAGTATATTTATTTTTTTACTTTTACTCCTAAGTTTCAGTTCAAAATATTCCTTTATAAAGTTCTATAATTATTTTTATCTGCCCTTTCATCTAATTTTCGATCATAAGCTTCATTTTTATAAAACCAATCTGTTTTTTTATCTTTTGGATGTGCTTTTCTATTTTTATCAGCTAATAAATCTAATAAAACAGCTAGAGGTAAAATAATTCCTATTAGAGAAATCATAAAGGCTGTATACTCATTTAATCCTAATTGTGAAGCATCTTCTAATACTGCTGAAAATTTTGCTACTACATCTGCACCAAAATATATTCCATAGGAAACTAAATAAATAATGGCACCTATCATTTTTCTTTTTACAATTAAAATTAAACATAATAATACAACAAATAATAAAACAATTTCCATTGTTTCATTAAAAGGTGTAATAAAAAAGTCTTGATGTAGTTGTGCCATTAGTGCAATTATCATTCTAAATACCCAGTACATTACCATAAAACAAACTAATAACCATGTAGAAAAATTTCTCATTTGTAATTCCCCCTATTCTGCAATCGTTATTGCGAAGCGATATTCTTGTATAGGAAAAACTCGATTTTTCTTTTGAAAATAAAATATAAGAAATTTATTTCCACTTTGAGCCTAAGTACCTTAAAATTTCATATTGTTTCCTATACTATAATAAAGGCGAATTGTCTTCGCCTTATTTAATTAATCTACGAAATCAAAATCATCTTTAAATTTTTCTTTAAAAATTTCAAATACTTTATTAAGTGTTTCATCATCATCTACACTTACATAAGATTCTTCTTCTGTATCTTCATCTGTATCTTCTAGTTTTAATATAACAACTTCTCCCTCTTCTTCCTCTTCTCCGTCTTCTGTAATTGGTAATAAAACAACATATTCTTCATCATCTAGTTCTACTAAATCTAAGAATTCAAATTTTACTTCATTTCCCTCCTCATCATTTAATATTACTATATTATCCAAATCTTCTCCTTCATAATTTTCGTTATCGTTCATAAATTTCTCCTTTCCATTTATTTATTTTATTATATATAACATATAATACATGATTAAAATGAATTTTTCAACGTATTTTGTAATTTATTTAAATACATTTCTAAAATATAGACTGCAGATATAGTATCAACGATATTTCTTTTTTTATGCTTATTCACATCTAAAAAATTCATTGTTTTGTGTGCTGCAACAGTAGTTAATCTTTCATCTATAACTTCTATTTTTATCTTATTATACTTACATTTCAGCTTATGTATAAATTTTTTTGTAATTTCTGCACGTTCTGACATTGTTCCATCCATATTTAATGGTAACCCTACAACAATTGTATCCACTTTGTACATTTCTAGAATTTCATCAAGCCTTCTTAATACAATTTTGTCAGAGTGGTTTCTTTGAATGGTTTCTAATCCTTGAGCAGTTATTTTTAATTCATCTGTAATAGCGATTCCTACTCTTGCATCTCCGTAATCTATTCCTAATATTCTCATATTAGTCCTCTTCTATTCCTATATATTTTTTTAACATTTTTTCCAATAATTCATCTCTTTCGATTGTTCTAATTTTGTTTCTTGCATCATTATGACTAGTTATATAGGTAGGATCTCCTGATAAAATATATCCTACAATCTGGTTAATGGGATTATATCCTTTTTCCATTAAAGCTTCATATACTTCCTTTAAAATCTCTTGACTTTTGGCATTTTGTTCTCTTTCTACTTTAAAATTCATTGTTTTATCAAATTCCATATGATTCCCTCCTTAGTTTTGATATTTAGAAAAATCTTTTCTATTTTTAATCTGTTAATTCTTATGATTCATCCTTATATATTTGTTATGTCACTCTCGTGTTTATCTGCATTGTCTAAATATTCTTCTAATTTTTTTAGTACTTCTTCTAAGCCAGTGCCTTTATAATAAGAAGATAATGCTACATTGATAATTGGTGTTACTTCTTGTTGTGACATATCGATATGTTGTTTTTCATAATTTTCAGTTGTATAATTCATTGTATTTTCTGGCAAAGATATTCTCATTTGTTCTATATGATCTTTGATATCATTGATAAATGAAGCTACACCTTCTGTATCTACTCCTGAAAATGCAATAACAAATTTAGGTCCCATATATCTAACAAACACATAATCTTCTGAAATATTATTTTGTATATAATGACTGATTTCTTTTATCACTTGATTTCCTAATTCTCTACAATAATTTTTATTAATTTCTTCTATATTAATAATTTTAAACATACAAATAGTTGATATTGTATATTGTTCTATAATCTTTTTTCCTTCTCCATATAAATATTCTTCTGAATATAGTCCTGTAAACTGATCTGTTCTTACAATAGATTCTAATGTTTTTTGATGTACAACTGTTTTTAATACAGATACAATATTGTCTTTAATAACTTCTAATACTGTTATATCCACATTATCAAAATCATGTGGCGTGCCACTTTCTATTATCCAATATCCAATATATACATTATCAATATATAAAGGAAAAAATATGGCTGATTTTGCTCTTCCAAATTCCATTTTTTGATAAGGAAGTCTTTCACTATCACTATTTACAGTAACATATTTGGGAGTGGCTGTTTGTATACTGTCTTTAAACATGTCTACATCCTGTAAAGATTTTAATGAATCCCAATGTCTTTCTTCAACATTAGATGCCTTAATTTCGTATTCTGCTCCATTAAAAACAACAATTGTTGAATACTTTATTTCATACTTTTCAATCAAAATATTATTTATTTTCTTGATTTTTTCATCCACTGAAGATGTCTCGCCTATTGTATTCATAAAGTCTTGAACAACTTGTAGATTTGTTATTTTTTGATTAATATTTCTAAATTTTTGAATTTTTTGGCTAATCTTTATATTATAGATAACTAATATAATGACAATTATGACTAATACTACAGCAACTCCTATTATCACTGTTAATTCCTCCTATTTAAAAATTTCTTTTCATCTGATTTAATGTATCATTCATACTTGGAGAAAATACTCCTGTCTGATGATTATCTCCTCCAACTGTTGGTGGTCTATATGTTCCTTTTCCTGAAACTAATGGATAAATCATATTTCCTAAAGCTTTTAGCACTTGCATAAAAGTTTTTGAATATCCTTTTAAATTAATATCACAATTGATAATTCCTTCTAAATATTTTATATATATTTCTTCTTCAAAAGGTATCGTTATATATTTAATTAAATTTCTATCAAATAGTTCTGTCATAAAGGACATTGCTGGGTCATTATAGTAAGCCATTCCACCAATAATGGTTTTTTCATTAATCCCCCTAATTTTTACAAATTTATTTAATATAATTTTTAGCTTTCCTTCTTCTAATATATTTTTTGCTTTTAATTCTCTTAAAAATGCTGTTAGTGGTTGTATTGTTAGAATATCTAAAGATTGTACTAAATAGGTTTCCAACGATTGTTTAAAATATCCCACAGGGGTATTAAAATCACAATCTATTAATATTAAAGAATAGTTATTGACTAATGTTTCCAAAATTTCATCTACTCTACTAATAGAATCAATTTCATCTGGTAAAGAGGTAAATACAGTCAAATTCTTATTTACTTGAATACCATTAGCAATGCCTTCTGATAATTGTTCAATACTATTTGCTGCGATATTTCTTAAGGCTTCTTCATTTTTAGTATATATATAGTATGAATTTCTATTAACGGTTGTATCTAAAACAGCTACATTAATTCCCATTGAAGATAACAATTGTGCTACATTATTAACAATAAATGAAGTTCCATTTTTACTTGTTCCAACAAATGTTACAATTTTTTTATCAGATGTTAACAGTGATGATATATCTATTGTTTGTACATAATTATTGTTTGTTCTTGTCATATCTCTTGAATTTGATGGTACATATTCTTCATATGTATGATTATAATTCTGTTGATATTGTTGGTTATAAGAACTTTGATTAATATCTTGAGAATAGTGAAATGCTGGTTCCTCTTTATTGTTATTTTCAGTTTCTTGAATAGAGTCAACTTCTTCAAATCCTGGTAATATCATATCTTCTTCATGATTATTTTGATTAGGTTCTTCAGCTTCAGATAAATTAGTTTTCTCTTCAAATCCTGGTAATACCGTATCCATTTCTTCATGATTCTCTTCAAATCCTGGTAATACCGTATCCATTTCTTCATGATTCTCTTCAAATCCTGGCAATACTGTATTTGTTTCTGTATTATCTTCCTCAAAACCTGACAATACTGTATTTCCATCTTCTTCTATTTTCGAATTTTGATTTTTATGAAATGTCATATCTGTTTCTGATTCTTCAAATCCTGGTAAAATGTTTTCTTCTTGCTCTGTTTCCATAGCAACAGGATTTTTTCTTGGTCTTCCTCTTCCTCTTTTTGCTGATTGTACTTCTTGTTCTTCTTGCTCTGTTTCCATAGCAACAGGATTTTTTCTTGGTCTTCCTCTTCCT
>CAMLUB010000033.1 GCA_946486515.1 uncultured Clostridium sp. | reverse complement strand
CCTCTACTAATAGGAGATAATGGAGGTTCTATATTTTTTACCAAAAGTAAAGAATTTGTATACAAACAAACCCTAGATTCTGAAAAAGTAAAAAATGTGATTTCTCATTTTACTGAAATAGGTGGAAATCTTGAAATGATTCGATTAACAGATGGAGAATCTATCTATGCAATTAACAATCCAGAAGTACGACAATATTACAGAAAAAAACATACTGTAAAATATGGAAAGGATATTGACAGTTTATTAACTATGATGCCAGAAATAACAAAAATCACATTAGCTGGTAGCAAAGCACAAATGCAAGATATGTCAAATCATGTTGAGAAATTGAATTTTTGGAGTGATATGGGAGCCACTAAATTTCCAAATGCTAGCTATCAACATTATCGATTAGACATTGCTGATAGGAATATTAATAAAGGAAATGCCGTAAAGTTAATAAATTCTATTTTGAAACCACCTTTTGGATATATGTGTATTGGTAATGGAGAAAATGATATTTCTATGTTTAAACAATCTATTGATGATAGTATGTTAATTGGAATTATGGAAGATTCTCCTCAATCTGTAATAGAAGAAATGAAAAACTATGTAGATTTGAAAAAGAAACGGCAAAATGGTTATTATTCCTGCGAATATAAATAAAGCAAATGAATATTTGTTACGTTTAGCTAAACTTTTTCAGCAAAAAATGAAAACTCAGCAAACTAATTCTAATAACAATCGTGAAAGTCAGTTTAAACAATCTATTAAATTTAATCCACCTCCAATAGATATAAACTCTATAAATAAGCATTCTGTAAATTCTAAAAAAAGAACTCCGAGAATAAAATAAGAAACGTATTAAAGAAGCATATAAAAAACTTGTATACATTTTTGTATACAAGTTTTTCTTATACAATAATTACAATAAACATTGCAACTATTCTTCTACCTTTTCAAACATATCTTTTCCAACTCCACATAAAGGACAAACCCAATCCTCTGGTAAATCTTCAAATTTTACGCCTTCTGCTTCATCATCATAAATATATCCACATGCCATACATCTATATTTCATCCTTATCACCTCCATATTTACACCAGCATTATACCAATTTAATGGTCATTCGTAAATACTTTTTTTAAATTTATTTACTTTTCTTATGATTTTACTTTATTATATAGAAAAAGCACTTTGATTTCGCTAACGCACGCTTTCCTTATTATATAGAAAAAATCTGCTTTTATCTTGACTTTATATGGATTTTTCGTATACAACAAGGTTAAGCTTCTTATATTCGTGAAGTACTGCGAAGCAGTCTTCACATTTGTGCGTCGAAAGCTTTGCTTTCGCTAACGCACGCTTTCCTTATTCTCACCCATTTTTTCTTTTTTTATTCTATAAACCACAAGAATGATAATTAAGATAGAAAAAATAATATAAATGATAACAAACCATAAATTGTTTTGAATATTTTCAATGAAACTATCTTCACTTTGCTTTTCTTCTTTCTCCCCCTCTTCTTGTTCTTCTAAGATAGCATTTAATTTTTGAATATTTATTTTTTGTTCCTCATCTGCAATCTTTTGTTCCTCCTCATTTCTTCTATAAACATTTACTGTATATTGTTTTATCGTATATCCATTTTCAGCTACCACTTGAATATTTACTGTATTATTTCCATATTGTAAATTTTTCCCACCTGTTACTTCTACTTTTGCATTTTGTCTTTCCGGTATTGCTAAAATATTTAGATTCTCAGTTGTATTGGAAACGATAGCATTATATTGGTATATATCATTTGTAAATTCTGGCTCTATTGTTACATTTTCAATTGCTAATGTTTCTAAATTCGTATTTGCTTTTTCTAAATCTTTTGTTTTCGTAACAGAAATGGTATATTGTGTTTTACTTGTTTTATCTGGTGAAGTAACTTCTATCACGATGGTATTTAATCCTTCTTTAAAATTGCTATTCCCACTAATTGTTACATTCGCATTTGTATTTTCTGGAATAGCTGTTACTTCTAAAGCTGATAAATCTTCTGTTAAAAAATAATATTCTGTTATATCTGGCGAAAATACAGGTGTCATTCCTTCATGATTTAATCGTAAATTTTTTAGTTTAGAATTATTACTTGCAACTTCACTTTCTTCTGAAATTTCAATTGTTTCTATTTGTGTTTCTTTATTTGCTATGATTTCAATTCCATCTGTAAGACTTTGTAGTTGAATACCTTCAGCATTATAAAATTCTCCTTGAATCGCAATATATTCACTTTCAATTTTTTTTGCTTTAAATGTGTATTTTACCAATTCGCAATTTTGCTTTGGATTTGCTCCTCCTGTTTCATCATACCAAACCGTTATAATTTTACTACCAACTACATTCGTATTTTCTGGTCCTGAAACATATTCTAGTAATTCATTATTAAAATATATCTGAATATCAAATGCTGCTACATCAATATTTGCTAAATTGATTGTAAAACTAAATTCTTGTCCATTTTTTATTTCTGTATCAGACACATTCAAATATATACTGTCTTGATTTTCATTTTGTACAGCAAAACTTTTTATACAAGTTCCTAAAAAAATTAGTAAGAATACCAAACAAAAAATAATTTTTTTCAAAATGTTCCTCCTCATAATTCTTTTTTTAATTGTTTTTCCAGGAATGGTTTTACTATTATTTTTTCATTATCTCCTCGGCTTGCTACATAGATTATAAATTCTATGTTTTAAATAAATGAGCCTCTCGCTACTCGCGCTTCCTCATTTATTTAAAACTAAGAATTTATACATCTATTTCACGGCACATTCGTCGATGAATTCAAAAATAATAGTAAAACCATTTCTGGAAAAACAAAAATAAATCTTTTAATCGTCATTTCCTAAAATCATTGTACAATCTGTTTCAATCCCAATATATGTCTTTGGATTAACAATAAATCCACAGATGTTGGTTTTTTTCCATTTTTATTAATATTTCCTGCTTTTTGAGATAAGAAATCCAATTCTTCTATTTCTAATATATGTCTTTGTAATTTTAATAAGTCTACACTATTGATTTTTCCATTCCCATCCACATCTCCATAAATAATGATTCCATATTCTGCAACTAAGGTTTTACTATCTGTATTGGTATAAATCTGAACTTTTGAACCAGTTCCTACTAAATCTTGACTTTGTAGTATATTTCCTACTTTATCTACAATTTGCACCTGATATTTTTCACTCACCAAAATATTTTCTAATAATTTTTCTACTGTTCTATTTTCTTCTTCGATACCAGTCATTTCATTTCCATTCACTTGTATATTTCCGCTAAAACTTAAATCCTCTTCTGCAATCTTTTCTATGACATGTACCTGTATTGACTGGTTAATGTCCTCATCTTCTTCTGAAAAAACTTGTATATTCGTATTTCCTGTTTGAACTGCTGTAATGATTCCATTATCAGTAACATTCGCAATATTGACATTTTCAGAAACATATTGCACTACTTTATTATTGGCATCATCTGGCTCAATATTGGCAAGGATTTGATATTGTTCCCCTTCTTGCAAAGTAATGGCTTTTACATTCACTTCTATTCCTGTCACTTTACTATATACTTCTATATCGATACTTGCTTGTACACCATTTGAAATAGCTCTTACAGTAATAGTTGCTTTTCCAGAAGATACACCATATAGGTTTCCATTACTATCTACTTTTACAATTTTTTCATTACTAGAAATATATTCTACTCTTTGGTCTTCTGCCTCTTTGGGATAAATTTCTATATTTAATTTACTGATTTCATTTTTTTGAATAATTAAATTATCTACTGATACTTTGATTTCTTCTACTTCAATTTCTGGTAATTCTTCTACATAATTTTGAAATACATATCCTACAATTCCATTTTCTAGAATCACTCTATCCCACAATTCTCCGCTTTGCTTTCCTTTTGCAATTCTTGTCATTGTTTCATTTTTAGAAACACTCGTTATTTTTTCATAACTGGTACTTGGACCACTTCTTACATTTAAAGTGGTTTCTACATTGGCATATACCTTTGTATTATCCTCCACATAGTCTGATGGATTAATGGCTGGACTTTCTTCTTGTATTTCAGGCATGTTATTATATACCGGAATCACAAAATTAATATTCAAATCTAATAAATTACTATTGGCATATCCTTTATAAATAATATTGGATTCACTATATGGCGCTAATACATTTGTCATATATTGATGCCAAAATAGTTCTCCACCATTCGTATCATGGACATGGAATTTTTGTAAGTAAATTGTGTTTTGTCCAATATTGATATAACTGGAACCAATAAAAATCCCACCACCAGTAATCGCTCTTTCTTTAGTATTCCAAGGAATTAAATATTTTGTTTTGGTCGCTTCACTCGCTCCATTTCCATCTCTTGCATATTTTAATCCATTAATTATCGCTCCCATCGGTTCTGAAGAACTGGTAGCACCTATGTTGTAAAAATTATATAATCCTTCATATCCAGCTACTTTTCCACTAATGGAACTGTGAGATAAAAATGGTCCCACTTCTTGTTTAATTCTAGAAGCCAAATGATAAGAACTCACCTTTGATTGAATACCTGCACTATATATTAAGTCAGAATATTTTTTATTCATGGTTACTGTACTTCCACTTGAAGTTAGGTAACTAACAATTTGGTTATAAAACTCTGTACCATATAATATTTTTTCAATTCCATCTATTGAATTACTACTACTATTAAAAGATAATTCTTCAAATTGAAAAATTCTTACTTCATTTAAGAAATTTCGTGGATCCATGGTGTATAACAATGCTTGTTTTGAACAGTCTACCCATCCTGCATCTACCTCTACATTGTATTCTCCTGGTTTCGTATTTTTCCATCTGTCATGATAAGATTTTGGTACTAAATTTTTTCCAAATATATTTTCATTTTGAATCACATAATCCCAATCTAGATTTGTATACAAGGCAGTAAAAGTCCAATTGGGATGATTCTTTTTTAACTCTTTTAAATATGGCTGATAACTCTTAGGAAAGTTTTCAATTCCATCAGCCATCGTTGTTGTTTCTACATTTTTTTGACTAAATGTATATATAGTTATAAAAACAACGAAAATAATACATATGCTATATCCAAAAATCTTCTTTATCATAAACTGCTCCTTTTATGTAATAAATTTTATTCATTTTGAAATCAGTGTAAGGTTCCAAACGTATTCCTTTCTTATAAATTCCTCGGCTCAATACGTACTTTAGCCTTTCTAACTAAAAAATAAACGAGCCTCTCGCTACTCGCGCTTCCTCATTTATTTTCTGTTATAGAAAAATCAAAGATTTTCCTATAACATCAAAAAATTGCACACAAATTTTACTAATGCAAAATTTGGCGCCGAACAATAACGCAGGCTTTAAAATGTTAAGAACAGAAAAAATATTAAAAAAGCCCGCTATTGTTCTTATAAGAAAGGCTACAAGTTCTCCAATCGCATTCGTCATTTATGCGAAAGGAATACCTTTGGAACCTTACACTGATTTCAAAATGAATATGGTAATTATTTTATATTTTCACTGCTTTTACAATGATTCTTTTAGAAGAATCAGTTGTACAGGTAATTAAAGTTACTTCTATTCTTCCATCTGTTTTTTGTGATAAACATTGTGTTTCATCTGGTTCTACAATATCTACTAAATATATTTTATACATACCTTCCTTTTGATGCTTATCTATTAATGAAAAAGTATCTCCAATAGATAATTTTTTCAAATCATGAAACATATTTTTTGTTATATAATTGTGTCCTGCTATACAAAAATTTCCTACTTCATTGGGATTGCCTCCATAAAACTTTGTAACAGATACACCTAAGGCTTGATTGCTATATTCTGAAATAACATAGGTTTCTAAATCAATTTTAGGTATTTCTAATTTTGCAATGACAGGATATCCTTTATAGGTTGTTAACATACTTTCTTCTGTCTGATTAGCTGTTATATCTTGTGTCCAATTTTCATTATTCAAAATTTTATTTTCGTTTTGTATTTCATTTTTTGTGTTTACATTCTCTGTACTTGCGAAACTAGTTTTTCCTTGTTTATCTACTTTTCCAACTTCTCTGATTGCTATCCATTGATTAACCAATACACAAATAAACAGGAATATGGTTATTACAAAACCAATGAAAATTATCTGACGCTTTCTATCTTTCGTTTTCAACTAATGATCCTTCTATCGATTCTTTTTCTTCATAATGATATATAAAGAAGTACTCATAACCGCTATTGCGATAACCACTATTGGTATATAAAAATTCATACCTGTTTTTGGTAATTGTGTTGGTAGATTTTCTTCTGTTGCATTTTGTCCTTGATGATTCTCCCCTTCAGTTACCCCTTCAATTGTATTTTCTGGTATTTCCTCTTCTGGCGGTGTTGTCTCTGTATCTGTTACAGTTACTGTAAATGTATTTTCTGTAATAACAGCATCTGAAGAATCCCTATCAATCAATTTAAAAGTAAGTTTATACTCTCCTGCTTTGTCAAAAATACCTCTAAGATTTAATACTTTATTGACATTTTGACCACCAATAGCATATCCAGATGGATCACCCCATCCACTATCTATTAAGTCATATTCTGTCTGTGTTTCATCAGTTCCTTTTAATTGCACATTTCCTCCATCAGGTGTTGTTGCCTCCGCTATAATTCTAGCATGGTCATAGTTCTTACCCATTGCAGATGTTAAAGAAAGTATCATTTCTTTTTCAACATTTACAATTAGTCCACCTGTATAAGATAAATCAAATTTGTAATCTTCATATCTTGGCTCTACCACAATATTTTTCTCTAAAGCAGTTGTGATATCATCATAATTTTCACTAGCATCTGGATTTGCTAATCCTTCTGCTGTTACTGCTAAATCTGTTGGATTTGATGTTATAATTCCTTCTTTTGCCCTAAAAGTAATGCTCATACTTTCTTTTGGACTTGTTCCTCCAGTTGAATCATAGAAAACAACTCTCACTCTTGTTCCATTATCATTCGGTGTTCCTCCATCTGTTTCCACATATTCTAGTAAATTGTTATCATATGCAATATCAAATGTATACGCTCCTAATGGTTTTCCAAAAGTAATGGTAAGAGTCACTGTATCCCCAGGATTTACCGTATCTTTATTGGTAGCTATTTCTATATCATCTAATGCAGCTGCTCGCACTGGATTGGGATTAAATAATAGTATAAAAGTAAATAAAATTGATAAAATAAGTAATGTATTCCATATTTTTTTCATTTTTTTAATTCCTCCTTTTTTATTTTGTAATATTAGTATGTCACTTTTTGATATTTTTATTAATTTTTGAAAAAAGAAGAAATTTCCAATGTCCAATTGGGGACGTTTCTGTTTGGGACATTTTTATGTAAAGTTCTTGTTAGCTTAATCTTTTTTTGGATTTTGGGGACATGAAAAGGGATTTTGAGGACGGACTGATTTTTCCCTTTTCAATTGACAATTTTACATGAATATTTCACGAAACTGTTGTATTTCTAAGCATTTTAGGATATAATTACATTTGTTAGTTTTATTAAAATAAAAAATATATAACAATAAATTTTGAATGGAGGTTTCATATTTATGACAAAAATAGTACTTAAAGATTTATATAAAAACACAAACGAATATAAAGACAAAGAAATCACATTAGAAGGTTGGGTAAGAACCATTCGTGATTCAAAAAATTTTGGATTTATTGAATTAAATGATGGATCTTTCTTTAAGAATGGGCAAATTGTATTTAATGATACATTAGATAACTTTGCTGAAATCGCTAAATTATCAATTAGTTCTTCTATTAAAGTTACTGGTACTTTTGTCATTACTGAAAATGCAAAACAACCTTTTGAAATTCAAGCAACCAAAATAGAAATTTTAAATTTATGTAATTTAGAATATCCACTTCAAAAGAAAAGACATTCTTTTGAATATTTAAGAACCATTTCACATCTTCGTCCTAGAACGAATACATTTAATGCTGTTTTTAGGGTAAGAAGTGTATTTGCTTATGCCATTCATAAATTTTTTCAAGAAAGAGGGTTTGTCTATGTCCATACACCTATTTTGACTTCTAGTGATGCAGAAGGTGCTGGAGAAATGTTTAATGTGAATTCTTTTGACCTTACCAATGTTCCAAAAACAGAAGATGGACATGTAGATTATTCAAAAGACTTTTTTGGAAAACCTGCTCATCTTACTGTAAGTGGGCAATTAAATGCAGAAACTTATGCTACTGCTTTTAGAGATGTATACACTTTTGGACCAACATTTAGAGCTGAAAATTCAAATACAGTAAAACATGCTGCGGAATTCTGGATGATTGAACCTGAAATCTGTTTTGCCGATTTAAATGATGATATGGATTTAGCAGAAGAAATGCTCAAATATACGTTTTCTTACGTATTAGAACATTGTAAAGAAGAAATGGAATTCTTTAATAATTTTGTAGATAAAGGATTATTAGAAAGATTAAATAATGTCATTCATTCTGACTTTGCTAGAATAACTTACACAGATGCCATTAAAGAATTAGAAAAAGCAAATGACAAATTTGAATTTAAAGTATCTTGGGGTATTGATTTACAAACAGAACATGAAAGATACCTTTGTGAACAAGTTTTTCAAAAACCTATATTTGTAACAGATTATCCAATGGATATTAAAGCATTTTATATGAAACAAAACTCAGATGGAAAAACAGTTGCAGCAGCTGACTTGTTAGCTCCTGGTATTGGAGAAATTATTGGTGGTAGCCAAAGAGAAGAAAATTACGATAAGTTAATATCAAGAATGAAAAAACTAAATATGGATATAGATAGCTATAAATGGTATTTAGATTTAAGAAAATATGGTAGTTGTGACCATGCAGGTTTTGGTCTAGGTTTTGAAAGAGCCATTATGTATTTAACTGGTATGCAAAATATCCGTGATGTGATTCCTTTCCCTAGAACACCTAAAAATTGCGAATTTTAATTTGTTATATGAAAGTATACATATAACATATCAACTTTTATATGTATACTTTCATATTTTAATATATTTATCTTATTTATTATAATCATAACTTTTTATCTCTGAATGAATATTTTTTTATAATTTGTTTTTTTATATGCAGATTTATCGTTATACTATTTGTAAATTTTTTTCTTTTTTTTACTATTTTGGTAATCATAATTTTTATAAAAAGTAAAAAAAACAATCATGGTGATAATGATAAAATGAAATCTTATTTCTTTCTTTTTTGTATTTCTTTTTTTATTCCCTTGTTTCATTTATATATGTTTTCTCCTTTTTCAAAGATTTTTTTAGATTTTCAATTTATATTTTTATTATACATTTAGTGCAACATTTTTGCAAGCATTTTTAGGTGCATATTTCATTACTTTTTAATTGTAAAATATTTATAATAACTATATTCATTTTGATTGGTGGTGATAAATTTGCAAAAATTAAAAATTCCAAAAAACCATAGTGGTATCACTAAAACTTTAAGATTGCCAGAAAATTTAATTAATGATATTCAAATCTTAGCAGATTTAAAAAATCTTTCCTTTAATAAGGCAGTTATTGAACTACTAGATTTTTCTCTAAAAAATTTAGATGATGATGATAAAAAATTAATTGAAAAGAAGCGACAAAACTTTAATCAAGATTATAATTAACATTCCAATATATGTATGATGTGCAATATATGAAAAAAACAGGCTAGTTATCACCTTAACTGCCTGTTTTTTACTTTCTAATATTGTCTTCCCCAAACCACCATTTTCGTTGCTGGTTTACCACAACATACACAAGTATCTCCTAAATGTTCTTGTTCAAAAGGCAAACATCTAGATGGTGCTCCTGTTTCTTCTTTTACTTTATCTTCACATTCTTGGCTTCCACACCACATCGTTTTTACAAATCCTTGATTTTCTTCTAGATTTTTCTTTAATTCTTCCATATTGTGTGCAATGGTTGTCTTTTCTTCCATTCTCTTTTTACATACTTCATACATAGATGTTTGAATATCTTTTAATAATTGGTCTAATTTCTCTTCGATTTCTTCTAATTTTACAGAAATCTTTTCTGAAGTATCTCTTCTAACTAGAACAGCCTCTCCATTTTCTATATCTCTAGGACCCATTTCAATTCTAACTGGTACCCCTCTCATTTCCCAATCATTAAATTTATATCCTACTGAATAATTATCTCTATCGTCTAATTCCATTCTAAATTTTTTACTTAGTCTTTCTTTTAATTTATTAGCTTCCTCTAATACGCCTTCTTTTTGTTGTGCAATTGGTACAATGACTGCTTGAATTGGTGCAACAAGTGGTGGTAATTTTAATCCTCTATTATCTCCATGAGCCATAATAACTGCCCCAATTAGTCTTGTACTAATTCCCCATGATGTTTGATAAGCATATTCTTGTTCTCCATTTTTATTTTGGAATTTTACTTCAAATGGTTTTGTAAAGTTTTGACCAAAATAGTGTGATGTTCCTCCTTGTAAAGCTCTACCATCATGCATTAATGTTTCTACTGTATAAGTTGCTTCTGCTCCTGCAAATTGTTCTTTTTTGGTTTTTTGTCCTTTTAAGACTGGTATTGCTAATAGATTTTCAATAACATCTGCATATACCTCTAACATATCCATTGTGAATTTTTTTGCTTCTTCAGCTGTTTCGTGGATTGTATGTCCTTCTTGCCATAAAAATTCTCTTGAACGTAAAAATGGTCTTGTTTCTTTTTCCCATCTTAATACA
>CAMLUB010000032.1 GCA_946486515.1 uncultured Clostridium sp. | reverse complement strand
GAGCAAGAGTTCCTAAAGGAGTTCTTTTATATGGTAAACCAGGAACAGGAAAAACGTTAATTGCAAAAGCCATTGCAGGAGAAGCAGATGTACCATTTATTTCTATGAGTGGTTCAGAATTTATTGAAATGTTTGCAGGATTAGGTGCTTCTCGAGTTAGAAAATTATTTGAAAGAGCTAGAAAATTAGCACCATGTATTGTATTTATAGATGAAATTGATGCGATTGGGTCAAGAAGAACGTCAAATAATGGTGCAGAGTCAGAAAATAATCAAACTCTAAATCAACTATTAGTAGAAATGGATGGATTTGGTTCTGAAGAAACCATTATCGTACTAGCTGCAACGAATAGACCTGAAATGTTGGATAAAGCTTTATTAAGACCAGGTAGATTTGATAGACAAATTACAATACCAACACCAGATTTAAAAGGCAGATTAGAAATTTTAAAAATTCATAGTAAAGATAAAAAATTATCAGATGATGTTAATTTAGAAAGTATAGCAGAAGATACAGCAGGATTTACTGGGGCAGAGCTTGAAAATATTTTAAATGAAGCAGCTATCGTGGCAACAAAAGCGAAACATGAAGAGATAGAAAATGACGACATAGAAGAAGCGGTTAAAAAAGTAACAGTTGGATTAGAGAAGAGAGAAAGAGTGATATCAGAAAAAGATAAACGATTAACTGCTTATCATGAAGCTGGACATGCTGTAGTAAGTAGATATTTACCAACACAAACCAATGTAAAAGAAGTTTCTATCATCCCTAGAGGTGTAACTGGTGGATATACCATGTATAAATCCAATGAAGATAAATATTATATTTCAAAAACAGAAATGCAAGAAAAATTAATTGCACTTTTAGGCGGTAGAGCAGCTGAAAGATTAGTATTAGATGATATTTCTACTGGAGCAAGTAATGACATTGAAGTGGCAACACAGATTGCAAGAGATATGGTTACCAAATATGGAATGAGTGATAAGCTAGGACCAATTGATTTCCAAGGAAAAGAACCATATGAAATGCAAATGTTTGGTGAAAATATTGGAGATGAAATTGGAGAAGAAGTAAAAACATTAATTGATACAGCATATAATGATGCCATTACTTTATTAAAAGAGCATAGAGATAAATTAGATAAAATTGCTGAAACTTTATTACAAAAAGAAAAGATTAATGAACAAGAATTTAATCAAATCTTTGAACAAGAATAAAATATGAAATAAATAAAAAAATCCCCTCTTGGTAGAATGCCTTGAGGGGGGAGGAGTACTCAAATGAGACTCTCTACATATCTGGTCAACTCGTGAAGCGTTTCACGAGTTGGTACGGAAAAAAGTACATAGAAACAAATTTATTTTCCTAATTCACAAATTGCTTTTGCATATACCTTACAAGCAAATAACAAATTATCAATAGAAATAAATTCATCTGTTTGATGACACATATCTTTTTGACCAGGAAGATTAGCTCCAAAAGAAACACAATTATCAAAAGCTCTAGCATATGTAGCACCACCAATTGCAATTGGTTCCAAATAGGAATTTGCTTCTTCATTATAAATATCACAAAGCGTTTTGACCAAGTAATTATCTTTTGGAATATATAATGCTGGTTTAGAACCTACTTTTTTATATGTGATATGTTTATAATCAGATAAACAATCTAAAAATCTTCTTTCTATATCTTCAATAGAAGTATGAATTGGGATTCTTAAATTTAATCCTATTTTTAACATGTTATTTTCAAGACTTATTTTTCCAACATTTAAAGTTAATGTACCAGATTCATCTTTATTATTCATACCTAAGCTTTTACCATCATATTCTGTGTGAATATATTTGGTAAAGAAATCAAACAATTCAATAGGGCAATGATAATTTTTAAATAGTTTATCTAAAAGAATAACTAATCGTGAAATAGCATTTACGCCTAAATCAGGATGGGCAGCATGAGCACCAACACCATGTGAAGTTAATTTTACTTCTTCATCATTTAATTTGTAAATATCTATGTCAAAGTCATAGGTATCTAATATTCTTTTTATATTTTTAATAAAATCTTCCATTATAATTGAAGAATCAATTTTTAAGATCGTACTACAAATTTTAGGAACAACATTAATAGCATTATGGTTACAATCAATTTCTTGTATGGTAATGGGTGTATTTATAGTAGAATAATCCATTGAAAAATAGGGTGTTAAAATTGATTTTTCAGCATAAATACAAGGAAAATCAGCATCTGGACTAAATCCGATAGTAGGAGATTCTTCATGTGCTTTATAATAATGGATACATTTCCAATCATTTTCTTCGTTTAGTCCTAAAATTAATCGAACACGTTTATTCATTTTACAATGATCCAATACATATTTCATCGCATACAAAGAAGCAATAACTGGTCCTTTATCATCAATAGCACCTCTACCATAAATTTTGTTATCAAATATAGTGGCAGAAAAAGGAGGATAAGTCCAATTATCTCCACTAGGAACAACATCTAAATGTCCAATAATGCCTAGCATTTCTTTCCCTTCTCCAAACTCGATATATCCACAGTAGCCATCTATATTTTTTGTTCTAAAACCTAACTTGTTTCCTAAGTCTAATATATATTCTAATGCTTTATTGGCATTTTCTCCAAAAGGCATGAAAGGATTTTTTGATTCTGCATATACACTTGGAATTTGAATTAATTTTTGAAGATTTTGAATCATTTCTTCTTTGATATTTTTTATATAATTATCTAACATAAATACCTCCATCTTATATATATAATTTTTGCAAAAAACTCTCTTTTAATACTTATTATTTATCATTGTTTTTCAGAACTGTCAATAAGCAAATGATTTAAGATACGATATTTTCTTAGGCAGGGGATGGTATATTATTTTTTGAATTATTTCCTCGGCTAGTTACATAGATTACAAATTCTAAATTTTAAATAAACGAGCCTCTCGCTATTCCCGCTTCCTCATTTATTTAAAATAAAGAATTTGTACATCTATTTCACGTCACATTCGTCAATGAATTCAAAAAATAATATACCATCCCCTGCCTAAGAAAATATCGTATCTTAAATCAAATGAGAAAAAGCTAGTAGTAAAAAGTATATAAATATGATATGATATGTAATATAAAAAAGGAGAAAGGAATGAGATGAAATATGAATGAAGACAAATTTAATCATTTGGCTGATATTTATGAAAAATATAGGCCATCTTATCCAGAAAAATATGTTAAAGATATTATTGCAACATGTCATTTAAATTCAGAAAGTTTAGTAGCAGATATAGGAGCTGGAACAGGTATTTTAACGAGACAATTATTACATAACAATATAAAGGTAGTAGGAGTAGAACCAAATCCTGACATGAGAAAAGTATTAAAAAAATTGGAGAAAAATAAAAATTTTAAAGCAGTAGAAGGAACAGCAGAACATACTAATTTAGAAGAACATAGTATAGACCTTATTGTGGTTGCTCAAGCTTTTCACTGGTTTGATAAAGAAAAATTTAAAGAAGAGTGTAAACGAATTTTAAAACCAAATGGTAGTGTATGGATTTTATGGAATCAATTAGATGAAAACAAAGAGATTGTAAAAGAACAAAAGAAGATAGATGATCAATTTACAAATAGATATCAAGAAGTAAATGGTATATTAAGTGCTGCTAAAAAAGAGGAGAAAATACAAGGATTCTTTAAAGAGAATCAATATGAAACAAAAATTGTAGATAATCCATTAGAAAATGATAAAGAAAGGTTTATTGGTTCTAATCTTTCAAAATCATATTCTTTGAAAAAAGAAGATGCTAATTATGATAATTATATAAAAGCCTTTGCAAAAGTTTTCGATAAATATTGTGAAAATGGAAAAGTTATGATTCCGAATAAAACTTATGGATATTTAGGGAAAGTATAATTTACAATTTATAATAAAAAATGCTAGATGTGGATTTATAAGGTGTGGAATGTTACGATAAAAGTTACTGTTCAGAGCTAATCATCTTAAGGTAGATGTGATACATGATATTTTTAAGATTCTCGGCTACCCTTCGATTCCCATTTAAGAAATTCTAAAGCAAAAACTATAACAATACCCGGAAACAGGACCCTTTATAGTTTTTGCTTAAGAATTTCTAAAATTACTCCGGTCGCATTTGAATTCTTAAAAATATCATGTATCACATCTACCTTAAGATGATTAGCTCTGAACGGTAACCGATAAAATAAGAAATTAAAAGATATTATGTAAAAAGCTAGAAAAATCCTTCTTATCATGATATAGTATAAACAGATAAAAAAGAGAGAGGTGTGTGTGATGAAAATAAGTGAGGTAAAAGAGTTAGAAAATATGGCAAAAGAAGTGAGAAAGGGTATTATTGAAGCTGTATACAATGCACAGTCTGGACATCCAGGTGGTTCATTATCAGTAGCAGATATTTTAACAGTATTATATTTCAACGAATTAAATATTGATGAAAAAAATCCTAAATGGGAAGATAGAGATAGAATGGTGTTATCAAAAGGACATTGCTCACCAGCTTTGTATAGTTGTTTAGCTAATAGAGGATTTTTTCCAGTAGAAGATTTAAAAACATTTAGAAAAATAGATAGTTATTTACAAGGACATCCAGACATGAATAAAATACCAGGTGTTGATATGACAACAGGTTCATTAGGACAAGGATTATCAGCTGCTGTTGGAATGGCTATTGCAGGGAAAATGGATAAGAAAGATTATAGAGTATATTGTGTATTAGGAGATGGAGAAATTGAAGAAGGACAAATTTGGGAAGCTGCTATGTCTGCTAAAAAATATGAACTAGATAATCTATGTGTGATTGTAGATAATAATAATTTACAAATTGATGGAACAGTTGAAGAGGTTATGAGTCCATATCCAATAGATGAGAAATTTAAAAGCTTTGGATTTGAAATTATCAAAATTGATGGACACAATATGCAAGAAATTCTAGATGCTTTTGATGTAGCAAAACATGTAAAAGGAAAACCAGTTTGTATTATTGCAAAGACGGTAAAAGGAAAAGGTGTATCTTTTATGGAAAATCAAGTTGGTTGGCATGGAAAAGCACCTAATGAGGAGCAATATAGAATGGCAATGCACGAGTTAGTTTAAAAGATAATTAGCATCTTGCGTCGTTAAACTTCATTTGAAATTTAAAGCTAAAGCTTACTAAGGCTGTAACAAGCAAAGCTTTAACAGACTTAGCATTAACGTACAATAGTACGTCGCATAAATTTCAAATTTGTTTGCCTAGCAATATACTAATTCTTTTTTAAACTAAGAATAAAGTAAAAAAAGATTAGGAGAGATAAATGGAATTAGTAGGAGAAGTAGGAGACATTATTTATTACAATGAAACAAATAGTTATATGATAGCAGATTTTGAAACAGAAGAGGAACAAACAACCATTGTAGGGTATTTGCCTTTTGTATCTAGTGCAGATAATTTAAAAGTGATTGGAAATTTTGTAGAACATAAAAAATATGGAAGACAATTTAAAGTAGAAACATTTGAAAAGTTAATGCCTCAAACAGTTGGAGCATTAGAAAAATATTTAGCAAATGGAAATATAAAAGGTGTAGGAGAAGCATTAGCTAAAAGAATTGTCAGTAGATTTGGAGAAGAAACCATACAAGTGATAAAAACAGAACCAGAACGTTTAGCAGAAGTAAAAGGAATTTCAAAGGCAAAGGCAATTGATATCGCAGAAAGCTTTTTAGAAAATTGGGAAGTTTGGCAAATTGTTGGTTTCTTAGAACGTTTTGGAATAGGAGCAGAATTTGCGAAAAAAGTATATGAGCTATTAGGAATGAATGCGATTGAACAAATTGAACAAGATCCATATATTTTAATAGATATTGCCAGAGGTGTGGATTTTAAGCAGATTGATAAAATGGCATTAGACTTAGGCATCCGTTATGATAATGACAAAAGAATTAGAAGTGGAATTAAATATGCTTTGATTCGAGCAACCTATAATGGGCATGCCTGTGTATTAAAAGAAAATTTGATTGAATTTGTTATTTCTTTATTAGATGTCATGACAGAAAATATAGAAGATGGATTAATAGAATTAAGAGCCAATGATGAAATTGTGATAGAAGAAAGAAATGATGGAACAGGAATATGGATATATTTATCTAATTTTTATTACACAGAACAAGAAATTGCTCTTCGTATCAAACGATTACAACAAGCTTCTAATGTGAAAAAAATAAAAAATATACAAACTGTTTTAAACAAGATAGAATCAAATTCTAAGATAGAATTATCAGAAAAGCAGAAAGAAGCTATTGAATTGGTGAATGAAAATAATGTTACAATTATTACTGGTGGACCAGGAACAGGAAAAACAACCATTATTAAAACCATTATTGATATTTATGAACAAAAAGGAAATAAGGTAGTATTATGTGCACCAACAGGAAGAGCAGCTAAAAAGATGACAGAAACAACAGGAAAAGAAGCATCTACTTTACATAGATTATTAGAAATTGGAAAAATAGATGAAAATAATTTTTACCAAACCAGTACAGAATATGAAGGGGCACCCATTGATGCAGATCTAATTATTGTTGATGAGTTATCCATGGTAGACATGTTTGTCATGAGTTATTTATTAAAATGTATTTATAAAGGAACAAAACTAATCTTAGTAGGGGATTGTGACCAATTATCTTCAGTAGGTCCAGGAAGCGTCTTAAAAGATTTAATTGCATCAGAACATGTTGAAACTGTTCATTTGGATAAAATTTTTAGACAAGCTGCCAAATCAAAGATTATTTTAAATGCCCATAGAGTAAATAATGGGGAACCATTTATAACGAAAGCAGATGAAGATTATACAGAAGAAACGATGGATGATTTCTTCTATATTAATGAATCTTCACAAGAAAAGATATTAGAACAAGTACTATCTTTATGTACAGGAAGATTAAAAAATTATGGTGATTATGACTTTTTCCAAAGCATTCAGGTATTAACACCTACTAAAAAAGGAATGCTGGGCACAAAAGAATTGAATAAGGCATTACAGGAAAGATTAAATCCAAATGTATATGAATTACCAGAAAAAGCGAATATGGGAGCTATCTATCGAGCTGGAGATAGAATTATGCAGGTGAAAAACAATTATGACATAGATTGGGAAAAAGAAACAAATACAGGAGAAGTAGAAGTTGGAAAAGGTGTATTTAATGGAGAAATTGGAACCATAACAGAAGTCAGTGAAAAAAATAAAATTATCGAAATCAAGTTTGATGATGAAAAAATAGCATATTATGATTATACAGAATTAGAACAAATAGAGCATAGTTATGCCATTACCATACATAAAGCACAGCGGAAGTGAATTTGATGTGGTCATTATGGTCATTCCACCATCAGCACCAATTTTATTGACGAGAAACTTGTTATATACAGGAATTACAAGAGCTAAAAAATTATTGATCGTTATTGGAAGTGAAAAAATTGTAAAATTTATGATACAAAATATTGACAGTAAGAAGAGAAATACAGGATTAGAATATAAGTTAAAAAATTTATAGTATTAGAAATATAGTTCGTTCCAATTCCTTGTATCATAATTTCGAATAAATGACGAATGTGATTGGAGTACTTGTAGCCTTTCTTAATAGAAAATAAATGAGGAAGCGCGAATGCTTGTAGCGAGAGGCTCGTTTATTTTATATTTAGAAAGGCTAAAGTACGTATTGAACCGAGGAATTTATAAGAAATTATGATACAAGGAATTGGAACGAAGTGTATAGATATAGCACTTATAAATACGAAAATGTTTGAAAAAAGGAATAAGAAGAGGTGATAAAAAGAATTATTCATATAATCAATATAATAGATATGTTATTTCCACAAGTTTGTGGGATTTGTGGAAAATTGAACAAAGAAGGACTTTGTAATAAATGTAAAATAAATTTAGAAAAATTAGCAGAAAATGGTATAGTTAATCAATCATTAGAAGGCATGTATTTTGATGAATTAATCTATATTTTTAAATATGAAGGACTCATAAGAAAATTCATTCTAGATTATAAATTTCATGAAAAGCCGTATATGTATATTAGTATAGTGGCTTTTATTTTAAAAAATAAAATAATTTATGAAAAAATGCAAAATTATGACACCATCATTCCAGTTCCAATTAGTAAAAAAAGAATGAAAGAGAGAGGATATAATCAAAGTCTGTTAATAGCAAAAAAAATAAGTCAAAGTCTAAAAATTCCATTACAAACCAATTGTTTATTCAAAACTAAAAATATTATCGAACAAAGTAAATTAAATAAAGAACAGCGAAAAGAAAATATACAACATGTATATGAATTAAAAAATGGAGAAATACTATACAATAAAAGAATTTTATTAATTGATGATATCTATACAACTGGCAGTACAGTCAATGAATGCTCAAAAATATTACAGCAGGGAATGCCAAAGAAAATAGATGTACTGGTATTAGCCAAAGACTAAAAGGGATGAAATAATAATGGAAGATTTACTTGAAAGTATTTTAGATTATATACGATCAGATTATACAGATTATGCGATTATGATAAATGGGGAATGGGGATCACGGAAAGACCTATTTTTGGAATCATAAAATTAGAAAAAAAATAGAATCTATGCAATTCAATGGGAAAAGATTTACTACGATTTATATGTCCTTATATGGAATCTCTAATTTAGAAGATATTAGCAAAAAAATATTTATTGAAACAACACAATTAATGGATAAAAATTTAAGAAAATATATGGAAGCTAATGAGCAAAGAACTATTCCAGAATATGCAAGAACAGGGATTGATATGGCAAACTTTTTTGGTATTATACAAAACAGAGATAAAATAAATTATGAAGAATTCTTTTCAACAGATGATAAGGTACTTTGTTTTGATGATTTGGAGAGAGCCAATGTAGATGTTATTGATATTTTAGGATATATTAATAATTTTGTTGAGCATGATCATATCAAAACCATTATCATTTGTAATGAAAAAGAATTATCAACAAAATTAAAAAGTTCTAACTTAGAAATGAAAACGTTTATAGCAACTTACTTATTAGATAAACAAGATGAATTAAATAGTACAGATAAACCAATTGTTGAAAAAATACAGCAAAAAATAGAAAATGTATTTGATAAGGCAAATGATTATGAAAGAATCAAAGAAAAATTAATTGGTGAAACTTTTGAATATGCACCCCAATTTGATTATATTATCAATGGCATATTCATGCGCTATGAAAATTATGCAGATTTTATTCGTTTCTTAAGAGAAAATACCAGATTGATTATTTCGACTTTTGAAAGAAGTGGTACCAGAAATTTAAGAATTTTCAAACATGCATTGAACGATTTTAAGAAAGTCTATGAAATGGTCAATAAATTTTACCCCCATACGAGTCACAAAGTTATGCAGACGATGCTTATATTTACAATTGCAATATCTTTTGAAATCAAAGCAGGAAAAGTAAGCAAAGATAAATTTATGAATATTAAGGATAATGAAGAATATAAATCTATACTAGTATCTTCTAGAATTTTAATAGATACTAGACAATTTTATATCAAAGAATTTGATAACAATTATTATTACAATTTCAAATCGGAATATAGATTTTTCAAATTTATAGAATATTATGTAAGAACCAGAATTTTTGATATGAAAATATTTAAGGAAAATATGGAAACAATTAGAAATACGGTAGATATAGAAAATTTGCCAGCATATAAACGATTACTGATAGAGGAATACTGGAAAATTTCTGATGACGAATTTGGAAAAGTGATAGAAGATATTATAAAAGATGTAAAACAAGGAAATATACGTTTAATTGATAATGTAAAAATATATGCATATTTTAGTTATTTCTCTAAGAAAAATTTAATCGATTATGATTTGAAAACAATCAAAAATGTGTTTTTTAATGGAATGAATTTAGCATCATTGAAATCAGAATATTGTGCAAATGTAGATGAAGAATTAGCAAAAATAGCCATTGATGAAGTAGCAGAAGATATGGATGACATTTTAAAACATTTTCATACCTTAAATGAACAATTACATGACAAAATGTTTAAAGAAAAAGCAGAAGATATTTTTGCATGTATTCCTATGAAAATGGAAATATTTTACGAAAAATTTGATAGAGAATGTATGAATATTCCCATATTCAAATATTATGATCCCTATCAACTGTTCCAAAGAATTTCTTGTGCGAATAATGAAGATATTGTTATCATTAAAGAAAAATTAGTGGATAGAGTAGATAAATATGCAAAGCAACTTGAACCAGAAATAAAAAATATAAAACAGTTAAAACAAATTATGGAGGATTATTTGGATGGAAAAGATCCTTCTATAAAGATGGTTATGTTAAAAGAATTTTCAAAAGACTTAGGATATATTATTAACAAGTATAAACCAACATTATTTCCTAAAAAAGAAGAAAAAGTAGAAGAGTAAATTCTAAAGCAAAAACTATAATAATAACCAGAAACAGGACACTTTATAATTTTTGGCTTAAGAAAAATTAATTTTTATCTAAATATAAAGATTTAAACTTTTTATGACAAAAAATGAATAAAAAAGAAACAATAAGAAATAATAACAATATAACAAATTTATAAAACAAAAGGGAGCTGGTTGAAAAATAATAACAAAAAAATTAATTCTTTTCCAACCAGATTTGTACCCAGAGAAAGGAATGGTTTTAATTATGAAAGCAACGGGTGTCGTAAGAAGAATAGATGATTTAGGTAGAATTGTTATACCAAAAGAAATTAGAAA
>CAMLUB010000031.1 GCA_946486515.1 uncultured Clostridium sp. | reverse complement strand
TCGTAAGAAGAATAGATGATTTAGGTAGAATTGTTATACCAAAAGAAATTAGAAAGGTTTTAAGAATAAAAGAGGGTGACCCATTAGAAGTATTTACAGATAGAGAAGGACAAGTGATATTAAAGAAATATTCACCAATCGGAGAATTATCTGAATTTGCAGCAGGATATGCAGAAACTTTATCCAAAACAACAGGACATATTGCATGTATTACAGATAAAGATACAATTATTGCTGTGTCAGGAGGTTCTAAAAAAGAATTTTTAGAGCAAGATGTTAGTCCAGAATTAGAACAATTAATGGAAGATAAAGAAGTGTATACAAGTAAAGAAAATAGTGATGTGGCAATGCCAATCACAAAGAATGATAATCAAGAAAGAAAATATAATGCACAAGTGGTTTATCCGATTATTTCAAATGGAGATACCATAGGAACGGTGATATTAATGTCTAAAGAAGCCAATCAAAAGATGAATGAAGTAGAAACAAAAGTTGCTCAATCAGCAGCAACATTTTTAGGAACACAAATGGAAATATAAAAAAGTCAAATTTTATAAAATTTGACTTTTTTTCTATTTTATAGTAAAATATATCAAGTTGTTAGCTATAGAGCTAAAGGATGAGATTTTATTAAATAAATACTTTGTTAAAAGGGACTAGAAAAAAGAGATAATAAAAGGTAAAATTGTTGAAAATGAGATTTTAAAACAAATTTATGAAAATTAGAGACTATATATTTAAGAGAAAAATATATAGTAAACGGTGTGTACAAGAGATGAAAAATAAAGACATTTGTATATTTGTTGCATATTCATATATTTTATATAGGAATCATATTCATTGCGTTTTTTTATCTATTAGGAAAGTCATACTGACTTTCTAATAGATAAAAGCTGATGCACACAATTTTACTAATGTAAAATTGGCGCAGAACAAATTTACGAAAAGCCAACGAGGAAAGATAAAATTAATATAAATTTTAAGGCTTTCCGATTTGTTCTTAATTTTATTTTCGTTTTGTATCAATAAATTTGTTCGAAAAAATCCAAGTATAAATTAACAACAAAATGTATAAGTTTAGTAAAATTGAGAAAATATAAATATAAAAAAGGAAAGGAAGAAAGGAATTTTTATGACAGACGAGATATTAAAAAATAATGAGAAATTTGCCAAAAAAGAAATTATAAAAAAAGAAGGAGGAAAAGCAAGAAGACCATATCATAGAAAGAAAGAAGAATTAAATAATAAAATAAAAGACATAAGGAATGAAAAAGAGTTAAAAATTGAAAATGATACAAAGTTTGAAAAAGAAACAAAAAATATGAAAATGAAACATGAAGAAAATAAAGAAATAAAGCAAATTAGAGCTAGAAGAAAAAGAAAAAATGAAATAGATACTATTTTTAAAAAACCAAGTTTAAAAATCATTCCATTAGGTGGATTACATGAAATAGGAAAAAATATTACTGTATTTGAATATGAAAATGAAATGATTGTAGTAGATTGTGGATTATCATTCCCAGAAGATGATATGTTAGGTATTGATTTAGTCATACCAGATATATCCTATCTAGAAAAAAATGCTGATAAAATAAAAGGTTTACTAATTACTCATGGGCATGAAGACCATATAGGTGCAGTACCATATTTCTTAAAGAAAATTAATGTTCCAATTTATGCTACAAAATTAACAGCAGGATTAATTAGAAATAAATTAGAAGAACATAAAATACTTAGAAGTACAGAAATGCATGAAGTCATACAAGGACAAACCATTACTTTAGGAAAGAATTTTAAAGTGGAATTTATCAGAAGTTCACATAGTATTCCAGATTCTGTTATGCTAGCCATTACAACACCAGTAGGAACAATTTTGCATACAGGTGATTTCAAAGTAGATTATACACCAATTGATGGAAAAATCATGGATTTAGGAAGAATTGCAGAATTAGGAAATCAAGGAATATTAGCTTTGATGACAGATAGTACAAATGCAGAAAGAAAAGGTTTTACTATGTCAGAACGTTCAGTTGGAGAAGTGTTTGATAAATTATTTTTACACTGTACAAAAAGAATTGTAGTTGCTACATTTGCATCAAATGTACACAGAGTGCAACAAATTGTAAATGCAGCAGTCAAATACAATAGAAAAATTGCAATATGTGGTAGAAGTATGGTAAATATGATTGAAACTGCAAGAGAATTGGGATATATTGAATGTCCAGAAAATATATTTATTGATATAGACATGATCAATAGTTATGCAGATGAAAATTTAGTGATTATTACAACAGGAAGTCAAGGAGAACCAATGTCAGCACTAACAAGAATGGCTGCAGGTGATCATAGAAAAGTGAAAATCACACCAAATGATTTGGTCATTATATCAGCTACACCAATTCCAGGAAATGAAAAGTTTGTATCAAAAGTAATTGATGATTTAATGCAAATAGGTGCAGAAGTGGTATATAGTTCATTAGAAGCAGTTCATGTTTCAGGACATGCTTGCCAAGAAGAACAAAAATTAATCATTGCATTAGCAAAACCAAAATATTTTATTCCAGTACATGGAGAATATAGACAATTAATTGCTCATAGTGAAACAGCACAAAGTATGGGAATTGATATAGACCATATTATCATGATGGCAAATGGTAGAGTACTAGAAATAAATGAAGATAAAGCAGAATTTACATCAACAGTACCTTGCGGAAGAGTTCTGGTAGATGGATTAGGTGTTGGAGATGTTGGAAATATTGTTTTAAGGGATAGACAACACTTATCACAAGATGGATTAATCATTATTGTTTTAACAATGGATTCTTCAACAGGTGAAGTTGTAGCAGGACCAGATGTTATTTCAAGAGGATTTGTATATGTAAGAGAATCTGAAAACTTAATGGATGATGTCAAATCAGTTGTAAGACATGAAATAAAAAAATGTGAAGAAAGAGGTATTAGAGATTGGGGAACTATTAAATCAGCAACTAGAGAAAATTTAAGAGATTATATCTTTATGAAAACAAAGAGAAACCCAATGATTATACCAATTATAATGGAAATATAGTGAATAATTTCTAAAATGACTCCGGTTGCATTGTTACAATTCACAGCCCAATAAATGACAGGGAAAGGTTATGTTATTATATATTTCATAAATTTCTCGGCTCAATGCGTACTTTAGCCTTTCTAAATCTAAAACAAACGAGCCTCTCGCTATTCCCGCTTCCTCATTTGCTTTTATATATTAGAAGAGTCATACTGACTTTCTAATATATAAACTCAATGCACACAAATTTTACTAATGTAAAATTTGGCGCCGAACAATGACGCGGACTTTAAAATGTTATAAACAGATAAAATGTTTAAGAAAGTCCGCTATTGTTCTAATCAGAAAGGCTACAAGTACTCCAATCACATTCGAAATTCATTCAATATATAATAACATAACCTTTCCCTGTCATTTATTGGGCTGTGAATTGTAACGTCGCACTCGAATTCTTAAAAATCTTGTATGTTTTACTTGACAAAAGGAAAAAGTACCAGTATAATAATATTTGTTGGTCAACAAATTCATTATACAATATGTTGGCAAAATATGGCGAAGTAGCTCAGTTGGCTAGAGCATTCGGTTCATACCCGAAGGGTCATGTGTTCGAATCACATCTTCGCTACCAAAATTAAAATTGATGTAAATAGCTTGTATCTAAGAATACAGGCTATTTTATTTTTTTGTGGTATAGGAAAAATCCCTTTTCATATACCACAAAAAAACAACGTTGCACAGAAAAATTGCTACGCAATTTTTCGCGTCGACAAATCTTTACGCTTCTTCGAGAACTTAAATACATGTAGTTAAATTAGAAAAGTAGAGAAAAGTTCTCGCGAAGCGAGATTTGTCCTAATTAAACTTTTTTATTATTAATTTTTAAAAATTTATTATTATTATTAGTAATATCAAGCTTTTCACGTATTTTTATTTTATTTCATTTTTTTATTTACTGAACAACTAACTAAACAAAATTATTTTTTGTATGGCTCTGTTTAGAAAGTGTTTAGTAAATGCCTTTTAAACGATTATATATCAAGTGTTTTAGAGTATGTTTTGTTTAAGAACCGATATTTAATAGTAAATTAAATACTTTTAACAATATTCGAAGAACGTTGATACTACTATACTTTAAACTTTTATTAAAAATAAATCTACATAATTTTAATAATGGATTTTCTAAACATAATAAATATCAAGATAAAAAGTTCATTTTTAGTAATTTATTTTAATTTTAAAAATTCACTTGTTATTTGATTCACTTTATAGTATAGTATTACATAGAAAATAAGTAAAATTATAAAACATAACAACACCAATAGTTATACAGATTTTAAATATGCAATCACAAGGAATACGAAAACTATAAACAAAAGAAGGAGGAACAAAAATGAACATAACAGAAATATTAATTATCATTGTAAATATATCTATATTAGTACTACCGCTTGTTATGTTAGTAGAAAATTTAGTAAAAAGAAATTACAAAATATTAAATATATGCTTGCTTGTGAATGTATTTGTATGGATATATTTATCATATGTATGGAATATAAGAAACCCTGGATTTTGGATAAAATGTGATGCGAGAATATTAAATCTAATTGCTAGTATTTTATTAATTGCATCTATTATAACATTCCTACTACAAATCAAACATAAAAAAAGTAACAAATTATTAATTATGATAGCCATCATATTTGTATTCTATATTATTATAACAAATGATACAACCTATGAAGAAAGAACAAGGGTAGATATGGTTTCAGAAAAAACACTTAGAGAATATGTTTTAGAAGAACATATACCATATATTGCGTTTTTAAGCATAGAGTTAGAGCTATTCATTAATTTATTAGATAGTCATAAAATAGGAAGAGAAGAAAAGAAAATACAAAAAGAAGGTAAAAAGCAAAACAAAGAAATTTATCAAAAAAACAATTAAAAAATATAATCAAAATAGTATTTCAAAAGAAAAATCAACATTCAAAATAATTTTACAAAATGTAACAAAAATGTAATGAAAACGTAAAATAATAATAACCAAAAATTGTTGACATTGGAAAATTTAGATAGTAAAATAAAATAAAATTAATAATAATAGATGAACGTTGTAAAGGAGAAACAATGGGAAAAAGTAAGAAAAATAAGAAAAAATCAGAAATGAATGCCATGTTTTTTATCATATTATTTGCTTTAGCAATCTTTATTATATCAACATATGCATGGTTCTCAACACAGAGAAATGTATCTATTACAAACTTAAATGGTACAGTAGAAGTTGCAGAAGGCTTGGAAATTTCTTTAGACGCTGAAAATTGGTCAAATGGCTTAATATTAGGTGATGAAGAAGGTCAATTAGATATTATAGATGATGCCTATGAAGGCAATCATAATATAAAACCTACAGAAATGTTACCAGTATCCACATTAGGATTAGCAGGATCTCAACGAACAGATTTACTAATGCTAAGAGGAACGCTGAACAATTCGATACAATTAAATAATATTAAAAAGATGATTGAAACAGAAACAAACCCAGAAATAACAACATATCCAGGATATTTTGCGTTTGATGTATTTCTAAAGAATTCATCAAGACAAGATGAGATAGATGATGTGTTACAATTAAATTATGATTCTTCATTAGAAATTATGGAAACAGATAATAGTGCAACAGGATTACAAAATACAGCAAGGGTTGCTTTTGCAAAATATGGAGGAACATCAGACACCATGGCAGATGCAGCAACTATCTTAAAAGAAACAGCAGGTGTTGGTGTTGGAGGTAGTCCTGTATATATTACAGACGTTGCTATTTGGGAACCAAATTCAAATGACCACGTAGAATATGTTGTACAAAACAATAATAAAATTACAGGAGAAGGTGCAAGTTTTACAACAACAACACAAATGGATACCTATGCATTAACAGATGCTTCTGAAGGACAATCTATTGCAGACATCTATAAATGGGATGGAACAGAGAGTCTTCTTCAAAAGCAAAATGTATTGCAAACCACAAAAACCTCAACAGAAGATTATTCTATTGCAGAAGGTGTTCAAAACTTAGTTAGTACCAGTGATGGAACAACAACCTTTGGAATTGCACCAAATAAAGTTTGTAGAATTAGAATATATGTATGGCTAGAAGGACAAGATGTTGACTGTATTAATTATGCTTCACATGGTGGTGGTGTAAGAGTCAATATAGGATTAGTAAAAGGATCAGTAGTTGGTTCACATGAACTAGATGGTCGGTGACTAATGATCATAAATCATATGTCATAAGACTTGTAACAGACAGGTCTTATGACATATGCAAGTTATACGAAAAATCTATCATGTGATACGTATCACATGATAAAATATTCATATACGAAAGATGGGAGGGTAAAATGGCAAAGAAAGTATTAGAGGAAACGAAAGGTGTTCAAACCAAAAAAAGAAAAAACAAAAGCACAAATGATGATATTTATAAATTTGACTTTGAACCAATAGAAGAACCAGAAAAAGTAGTCCAACACCCGCCAAAAAGTAAAAGAGGAAGAAAGAAAAAAGAAGACAAAACATTTACATTTGATGATGTTACCAAAAATGAAATGATTGCTAATATAGATTTCATGAGAGCAAAAATAGAACAAGGTCAAAAAGTGATTAGCGAAATGAAACAAACAAGCACAAATCAAGAAGAAACATTTCATACCGAAAACAATATATTAAAAAAAGAAACAAAAACCAGAAAAAGAAGAACAAAAAAAGCAGAAGAGATAACAGAAGATATTCATCAAGGAATCAAAATTAATGCAAAAGATGGTGTAACAGATGTATTTCTAGAGAACAATGAATATAGAATTGAAATGCAAAAAACAGAATATAACTTATATACAAAAAAAAGTGGATCATCTTATATCATTGTAAGAGATAGCGAAATTAGAGTTATTAGTGGAGATGTATATTTAGTATTGCACAAAGATCACCAAGATTATGAAATCATCACTAATCAAGATTTTAAAATCAATTATGTGATTGACAATCTTGAAAGAAAAGATAATGTTGTAAATTTTAAATTGACCAACTTAACAGAAATTGTAGCAAATGAAGAAGGATTAAACTTTATCATCGATGAAGAAAAAGTGATTGAAAATAATTTAGAAGATAATAAAACATTAGTTATTTCTGAAGAAGATGGAAAGGTATATTTGCCATATACAAAAGCTGAAATAAAAAATGAATTATTAGAGCATAAAGGAACAAAAGTTTCTGACTTAATTGAAGAAAAATATATATACCCATTAGACAAATATAAAAATGCCATTAGAGCAAGATTTAGAGAAGGGTATAACTTAATGTACAAAAAAGAAGGGAAATCTAGACGAAGTGCCATACTTTTAGGCATTGAATTAATGTTTGAAACCAATTTACACCCAGCCATTATCTCTGCATGCAGAAATTTAGAAGAATTAGACATTTATTTAGATTGCTTAGAAGATAATGAATTAGAGAAATTTTCATGTTTTAAAATTATATATAAAAGCTTGCCATTGCTTCATAAAAGAAACAAAGTGCAGGAATTTTAAATGTTTCATTGAACAGTTTTCAATGAAACATTTTCGCGAACTTAAATATAGTTAAGTTAGATTATGATTCACATCAAAAATTTACTTTACCTTTAGATTTTTTGGGTGTACTTTAAGGAACTTAAAGAGACATAAGAAACGAACCAATGGATACCCAATATAATAGAAAAAACGGTTATGAAAAGTGCTTGAAATAGCACTTTTTTTGATGCAAAGAAATTGTAAAAAAACCGCAAAAATTGTTGAAAAAAACGAATGGTTGTGATATAAATATAGTGAGTAAAAATAGGCAAAAACATACAAAAAAGGAAATAAAAGAAAACAAGAAAAAATATAAAAATTTAAAGAAAAAACGGAGGATAAACATGTTAAAAAATAGATTCATGATGAAAAGAATAAGAAACATTTGTATATTCGTTATGGCAATTGCCATTTTAGTGGGCATATACACATATATTAGAAGATCACGAGCAGAAAATGTTGTACCAATAGAAATAGAAGTAGCAGATAAAAGTGAATCTATAGAGACACAAACAATCACAATTGAAGCAACAGAAGCACAAGATGGAAATTATATACTAACATTACCAACATCTGTAAATGGAATCATTGTAAACAAATATTATTTATCTGACGGAACAGAAATTGACATGAAAGACGAAAATGCAGAAAAAACAATAACACTTACAGAAGAACAAATTGTAAATCCGAATATGCAGATGCAAACAGATTATGATAAAAAAGAAGTGACAACACAAGAGGGAGAAACGGTTACCTTATATAACAAAGAATTAATGTTAGAAAAAGAAACGGTAGAAGATGGAATCAGAGATGCCACAGAAAATACAGAGGAACCAATCCAAGAGAATACTGCAAATGCAGAGCAAACAGACACAAATGAAACGACAAATGAGACCACAAATGAAACCACAGATGCGACAAACAACAAACCAGAATGGGATGATTCTATCATTGTAACAGGATATATGCCATTAGAAGCACAACTAGACATCAAAGAAATGGAAGTACCATCATTACCAGAATTACATACAGAAGATACCGTCAATATGCAAGATACACAAAATACCCTTCAAACACAACAAGGAGTGGAAATATCTATTTATCAAACTGTAAGAAAAACCATGGATGCACAAGGAAATGTGATAAAAGAAGAAAAGGTATTACCAGAAATATTCACCACAGAACAACAATATACAGTAAATGAAACGAACAGCTTACAAACTGAAAATATAAACAATACAGAAACAGAATCTGCCACATTGCCAAATGAGACCTTTGTAGAAGAAAACATAGAATATGATCCAAGTATCTATCAAGAACCAATTACTATAAAAGTAAAGAGTACAGAAGACAACCCAGTTACATCTATCTATTCTGTAAAAGAAAATCAGCAAGTACAAAAAATGGAAACTACCACAGAAGGTGAACATGTTTGTATAGTTGCCGATAAACATGACCAACCGATTCAATATGTGATAGAAGCTGAACAATCCATTATCCCAGAAGCTGTAACAAGTAATACGCAAAGTACAGAGCAAGGAATTTCTCCTAATGCAATAACAGATGGAAATATGTTAAGAAGTACATCAACAGAAACAGAGGCTACCAGTGGATTTTTAGGAAATACAGCCATTCAAAGACAAAATATTGATAATGTCACATTTTTATCAAGTACATCAAGTGCCAATAGTACGGCATGGGATGTTTCAGCTGAACAAAATGGATCTATTATGGCATGGTATACAACAAACGCGAATGGTACTTATAAAGTATATATTGGAAGTAATGAGACGATATATGCCAACACTGATTCTAGTTATTTGTTTAGTTACATAGGATATTCAACTAACTGTACATCAGCAGAAACAATTACTAATATTGAGTTATTAAATACCAGCCAAGCAACCAGTATGCATTATATGTTTTATAGGACAGGATATACAGCTATGACAAGCTTGGATTTGGAAAATAACTTTAATACAAGCAATGTAACGGATATGAGGAGCATGTTTGCTGATACAGGAATGAAGTCTATGACAAGCTTGGACTTAGGAAATAATTTTGATACAAAAAAAGTACAAAATATGAGTCATATGTTCAATACTACTGGACGAGATTCTATGATTACTTTATATTTAGGGGATAAATTTGATACTAGCAGTGTAACCGATATGAGAAATATGTTCTATGGTACAGGTTATAATGCTATGAAAAACTTAGATTTAGGAGATAATTTTGATACAAGTAGAGTAACTGATATGAGTTATATGTTTAATTATACAGGTTATGCTGCTATAACATATTTGGATTTGGGAAAAAAATTTGACACAAGTCAAGTAACAAATATGAGTTATATGTTTCATAGTACAGGATATGAAGCTATGACAAGCTTGAATTTGGGAAATAAATTTAATACCAGTAAAGTAACCAATATGGGAAGTATGTTTGTTTATACAGGGTATAAAGCAATGACGAAGTTAGAGTTAGGTGAAAACTTTGATACAAGTAACGTAACCGATATGAGTTGGATGTTTGCGGAAACAGGTTATACTTCTATGACAGAGTTAAACTTAGGAAGAAGTTTTACGAATATAGCAGAAACGAATGAGAATATTTTCTTTAATACAGGTAAATCTGGAGAAATTGAAATCACTGTACCAGTAGCTATTTATCAAGATAACCATCATTTTAGACTAAATCAAAACTCTAGTACAACAATAGAATTTACAAGAGGAACCTTGAAAATATTGACATATTTAAGAAGTACATCAACAGAAACAGAGGCTACCAGTGGATTTTTAGGAAATACAGCAATTCAAAGACAAAATATTGATAATGTTACATTTGTATCTAGCACAGTAGGAGCAAATGACACAGCATGGGATGTGTCTGAAAATCAAGATGGCACAATTATGGCATGGTATGAAACAAATGCTAATGGTACTTATAAAGTATATATTGGAAGTAATGAAACAATATATGCAAATACAAATTCAAGCTATTTGTTTAGCTATGTAGGACGTAATTATGGTTGTACATCAACACAAACTATAACAAATATTAATTTATTAAATACAAGTAGCGTAACAGATATGAGTTATATGTTCTACTCAACAGGATATATAGCGATGACCAGTTTAGACTTAGGTGATAATTTTGATACAAGTAGTGTAACAGATATGGGATATATGTTCGGTAATACAGGATATACAGC
>CAMLUB010000030.1 GCA_946486515.1 uncultured Clostridium sp. | reverse complement strand
ATATATAGTTAAGTTAGAAAAGTAGAGAAAAGTTCTCGCGAAGCGAGATTTGTCCGCTAATTCTTTTTTTCTGGTATACTATAATTCAATTGGCACTAAAAAATCGGTTATATTATCATGATAATATTCTAATTCTGGTAATTCTTTAATCTTATATTCACAACTTGGAATAAATTTAGCATAAAATTTTCTAATTTGTTTTTGAATGTCTTTAGCTTCTTGAGAGTTGATTCTAATAGAAATCCATTTTGACTTTGGTATTTCATATGTTTCTAAACCTTTTTGATGATTTTCATACAAAACCCAAAAATAACATTTTGTTTCTTCAAATCTTTCTATATATTCTGTCATTCCATATTGAAAATCTCCACCATATTCTGTTCTCATGAATTTACAAAAAGCTGGTGCATCTGTTCGAATATCACCAATAGTGGTTTCTACTTTTTTTCCATAAAGTGTCATTTTTTCTCTTTCAATAATGGAATATTCTATATTTTCATTATCTTCTTCTTTTTCATCAAAATGAATTTTCGAAAATACTTTTAAGCCTATTGGTTCTTTTTTTATTTGACTTGGTTTTACCCCATAAAATTTTTCAAACGCTCTTGAAAATGAAGTAGCATTATCATATTGATATTTCAACGCAATATCAATGATTTTTTCTTGTCCATTAATTAAATCAATTCCTGCTTTTGTTAATCTTCTCTTCCTAATGTATTCTGATAAAGAAATATTGCATAACATACTAAATAGCCTTTGTAGCATAACTTCATTTGTTCCTAAAAATTGTGCTAATTTACTATATTCTATCTTATTTTCTAAATTTTCTTCTATATATTCTAACATCTCATTTAATGCTGTATATATATTCATTTATTCGTTCCCCTTTTCACAAATCGCTAATTCTATCGCTTTATGGCAATTTTCAATATGAGCAACTTGCATATTTCCTGCAAATTCTCCATCGACTGTCCAATCCACATTTTTTTCAGTTGTGACTGTAATTTTGTTTGCTTTAAAATAAACAAAATCTCGATTTACCATATAATCTTTATGTCTAAAATCACTTAATAAACGAAAATATCCTGAAAGTTTCTTTGGCTTTCTAATAAAAATAGCTTCAAATTTGCCATCTGCCAAATCAATATCTTCTCTATGAAACCATTTAAAACCAGCTATTGATTCAGAATTCGTAATTCCACCATAGATAAATTCTCCTTCTAATTCTTCGTCATCAAATTGTATTCTGACTTTATAGGTTGGAATTCGAATCAATTCTTTTATAGCTTTCATGTAATATGCCAATCTACCATATTTATTCTTTGCTTTTTGTGAAGTTTTATAGGCTACATCTGTAATGACCCCAAAAGCTGCTACATAACAAAAATATTTGTTATCATTAAATTTTCCCACATCTAATATCTTTGCCCTTGATTCTAACATTTTTTTTGTTATCGAAATATCTTTTATGGGCATATCTAAGCTTCTTGCCAAGTCATTGGTTGTTCCCATAGGAATATAAGCAACACTAACATCTTTTATATTCATTTCCATTAGTGCAGAAACAGTTTCATTAAATGTGCCATCTCCTCCACAAACCAATATTAAATCAGCTTCTTCTATATGGTCTATAACAATATTTCTTGCATTATATTCTTTTTTGGTAAGCTGAATATTGACTTGCATATTTTGTTCTTCTAAATTTTTTCTAATTTCTTTTATATAGTTCTTGATATTTCCTTTTCCAGATGTTGGATTGATGATTGCTAACACACGAATACTCAAAATTTTATTTCCTTCTTTCTTTTTTATTAATCTACATAATTTTAGCATATTTTTTCAAAATAGTAAAGTTGCCAAAGGGGACGTGCCATTTTGGCAACCTTTGTTGTTCCATTCAGACCGAATCATCTTAAGGTAGGTGTGATACATGATATTTTTAAGATTCTCGGCTACCCTTCGATTCCCATTTAAGAAATTCTAAAGCAAAAACTATAACAATACCCGGAAACAGGACCCTTTATAGTTTTTGCTTAAGAATTTCTAAAATGACTCCGGTCGCATTCGAATTCTTAAAAATATCATGTATCACACCTACCTTAAGATGATTCGGTCTGAACGATAACCTTTTGTTAATCATCATTTGTAACTTTCTATCTTAAACAGTAAAAAGTTGCCAAAATGGCACGTCCCCTTTGGCAACTTTACCTATTATTCTGTTCTTAATGCTTCTACTGGATCTCTTTTACTTGCCATTCTTGCTGGAATTAAACCTGCAATAATCGTTAGTATCATGCTAATTAACACAAGAATAATTCCACCTACTACTGGAAGTGACACGGTAACACTAACACCTGTTATAGCATAAATCATTTTTGTAATTGGTATATTTAATAATATGGTTACACCAATTCCTAGTAATCCAGCAATTAGTCCTACAATAAAGGTTTCTGCATTAAACACCCTTGATATATCTTTTTTAGATGCTCCGATTGCTCTTAAAATTCCAATTTCTTTTGTTCTTTCTAATACAGATATATAGGTAATAATGCCTATCATAATAGATGAAACCACTAATGAAATCGCAACAAATGCAATTAATACATAACTAATAGTATCAATAATTTGGCTAACTGATTTCATCATAATACCGATTAAATCTGTATAATTGATGACATTTTCTTCTTTTCCATCATCTCTTTGTTTTTGATTATAGTTATCAATTTCTTGTGTTATCCTATCTTTTCCATCAAAGTCTTTTGGATAAATACTAATTGATGATGGTTTATCAAGATTGACAGCTCCTAATAATTCTAGATTTCCCTCATAACTAGTATTCGCATTATTACTATATGTTTCCATAATTTCAGCCAGTTCTTCTGTGCTTAACATGGCAAGACTAGCTCTTTGCTCATCACTTAATTGGCTATAATCAAATGTTTTCGCATCTTCTTCTGGAAATGCTAATCCTGTAAATACATTCATGTCTGGATTATCTTTTTGTTCTTTTACGATTTCTGCTTCATTGGTTTTATTAATAACATATTCTTTTAAATCTTTTGTATATCCAATTCCACCACTCATTCCTGTTGCTACACTTTGTTCATTTTGTTTAATAATTCCTACTACATTTATGTTTTCACAGTTGTTAAGTAATTCTTTCATATAGTCTTCATCTTCGCTTTTGTCTATCCATAGTCCATTTTCTTTTTCATAGTAATCAGAATTTAGTACCAATTTAAAAGATAAATTTAATAATTCATCATAAGTATATGATGTTGTTTCTGATTCTTCTACTGTTTCTCCATTTTGTACTTTATTCCATTTTTCTTCTAATTCCTTTTGGTCTTTTAATCCTAAGGCATATAAAGTATAGTCACTAATTTCATTATTTTCATTTACGATTAAAACGACTTCATTATAATTTGTAGGCCAGTTTCCTGCTACTAAATCATATTGAGAATGTAATAATTCTTCATTATCTAGCATTTCTTCCCAGACATCTGTATTTGACATACTGGTCATGCTAGAGCCAAACATAGAATTCATGGTTGAACTCTCTTGTGCTTCCATCATATCTTCCATTCCTAATGCATTCATAACTGTACTTGGATTCACTCGAACAACTCCGTTGGAAGTATCTTCTTTATATAAGTTAATGTTTAAATGATAATTGTATTTGATAGCACTTGCATTATCTTTTATGGTGTTATTTTCATTTTCAATATAGTTTTTTAAAGCTTCTAAATTATTGTTTGAAACTTTACTTGATAAAGTAGATATCATATCATTCATAATATCTCTAGAATAGATTTTTCCATCTTCATGTGCTTCTGTATTTTCTTCTGTTTCTCCCATTAATCCTTCCATCATACTAAAAATGTCTACTGTTGATTCATCAATTGTCACTGGATAAGAAGATAATGTGTCTTCTTCTACTCGGTTGATATAACTTTGTACACCATTTGAAATTGATAAAATTAAAGCAATACCAATAATTCCTATACTTCCTGCAAATGATGTTAATAATGTTCTTCCTTTTTTGGTCATCAAATTATTTAAACTAAGTCTTAAGGCTGTAAAGAATTTCATGGCAGTTCTGCCATCTTTTGCTTTTGCATCTTTTTCCTTTTCTCTATCTTCCTCTGTGAATGGTTTTGAATCATCTGTGATGACACCATCTAAAATCTTTACAATTCTAGTAGAATATTTTTCTGCCAATTCAGGGTTATGAGTAACCATGACAATTAATTTGTCTTTTGAAATTTCTTTTAAAATCTCCATAATTTGGACACTTGTTTTTGTGTCTAATGCACCTGTTGGCTCATCTGCCAAGATAATGTCTGGGTTATTTACCAAAGCCCTTGCAATCGCCACTCTTTGCATTTGTCCACCTGATAATTGATTTGGTTTTTTATGAATTTGTTCTTTTAATCCAACATCTTCTAATGCTTTGATTGCTCTTTCTTTTCTTTCTTCTCTAGAGACTCCTGATATGGTAAGTGCTAATTCAACATTAGAAAGCACGGTTTGGTGTGGGATTAAATTATAATTTTGGAAAACAAATCCTACAGAATAATTTCTGTATGCATCCCAATCTTTATCTTTAAATTTTTTCGTTGATTTTCCATTAATCACTAAATCTCCTGATGTATATCTATCTAGTCCTCCAATAATATTTAGTAAAGTTGTCTTTCCACAACCACTTTGACCTAAAATAGATACAAATTCACTTTTTCGGAATTCAATACGAATTCCTTTTAATGCTTGAACTTTTGAATCTCCTGAAACATAATCTTTCGTGATATTTTTTAATTCTAACATACTTTATCTCCTCATATTAAATTAATTTTAAAATCGTATTCTTAATAAGACTTGGATTTTATATAATCCTACTACAAATTTAATTTTTAATTGCCTAAAAGCAAGTAATTTATCTAAAAATTTCTATTCTTAAAACTTTCTCTATTTTTCTAATCCAAACCAATTCTCAAAAGGTCAAAAAATGACAACTAGTCATGTATAGTTTTAACATGACTAGTAAATATATTCAATATTTTTCACATAAAATTTACAAATGCTTTTAATCAAAATTTACATTCGTATTTGTATATTTCGTTTCTAATATTATTTTTGCATTTCCATTTCCAATTGTTTCATTTTCAGATGATATTTCTTGACCTGCAATAGAGGTTCTTCCCTCCTGTTTCTTATGCATAATTTGGTAATCCTCTTGTGATCCAATTAATTTTATTTCTGCATTTGCATGTTCTAAATCAATTTCTGCATTTTCAAGTACCTTAATCGCTACATTTTCGTCCCCTAAATCTGCTTCTAATTGGAATCTGTTTACTTTTCCTGTAACAACATCTATATCAGCAGATTCATTATTTATTTCTACATAATCTGCCGTCAATTGATTAATTTTACAAGCATTGTTTTGTAAATCCAAACTAAATCTAGTTGCATAAATGTTTTCAATATTCACAGAAGCATATTGTACTTCTATATCTATTTCATCCAATTTTTGACTTTCTGGCATATACATTACTAACTTGGTATTTTCATTAATATATCCTGATGGAATATGTTCATCATCAATTTTTATATTGTTCCCATTTTCTTGAATCTGTATTCTATCTGACAAATTCATTCCTTCTATTTTAAAGCTATCACCTATTTTTATTTCTAAATTGACATTTTCTAAGTCAATTTCTAATTTTTGAATATTTTTATAACTTTTTGAAAAACTTGGTGCATTGCTTTCGTCTGTATTTTCTATTATCTTATTTTGTCCATCTTCTATTCTTTCTTCTATTCTTTGTTTGAATTTTCCATTTCCTATATGTGAAATACCTACAAATGTTCCTGCAATTCCTAACAATATAAACACAACTGCAATAGAAAGATAGATTCCGAATGCAATGGCAGCATATTTAATAAATTTTTGAAATCCTGTCATTTAATATCGACACCTCCAAACATGCAAAAACTATCTACATAAATGGTTGGCAATTTCTCATCATATTTTCTACCGGTTTTATTTGAAGTTGCTCCAAAAATTGGTATTGATTTTACCTTTATATTTACATTTTCTGGTGCTAATATTTCAATTCCACCAAATACGGCACATGTTTTTACTAATTTATCCTCACTGATAATGGCTTTTCTTAAATCTAAATCAACACTTCCAAATATGGAATTTATATTGGCACCATTAAATTCTTGGTTATTAAAATCTGCTTTAATTTCACCAAAAGTTGCACCATATTCTTCTAAGTTTTGTCCTTTTTCTTTTAATTCCTTATTTTTCTTTTCCATTTTTCTGTCAATTTTATCTTTGAATATAAGATTAACTCCAATTAAAATCAATAATACTGGAATTGTTAATCTCCAAATCAAATCAAAATCTAAAATATCTCTACAAGCTAACAATAATAAAATACCAATAATTAACCATACAGCACTCCAAAATTTGTTTTCTCTTGCAATTAATTCTATGGCACTTGGAATGATAATCAATAATGTCCACCAACCATCAAAAAAAATATTGATGTTTGTAATTTCTAAAGCATTTAAAGTAAGAATGACACCAATTACCACTAATACAATTCCCCATAAAGTATTTGCTAATTTTCTCATAACTACCTCCATTCGAGCAAGATTGCTCCATATTTTCCTATACAACAAGGTTTAATTTCTTATATTCTATCGTATTCTGCTCTTTTTTGCAATAAGACAAATTTCGTTTTTATGACTCTTTGTAACAGTTCAGACCTAAGTAATCTTCCAGGGATGATACATTATATTTTTAAGCATTCGAATGCGACCAGAATAGTTTAACAAATTCTTAGGATAAAGGCACAAAAGGTCCTGTTTCCGGGTATTGTTGTGTCTTTATTCTTAGATTTTGTTAAACGGGAATTGGCGGGTAACCGAGAACCTTAAAAATATAATGTATCATCTTGGGAAGTTTGCTTAGGTCTGAACTGTTACGACTCTTTTATACATATGAATTTTCGATTTTAGGTACTGCATAATACTTATTATTTACACTATGTATTTTTTGTTGAACGATACTTTTTAATTCTTCATGACTCATGTCACTATCTGATGAAACAACCAAATCAAATATTAAATTAATCCTATCTCCACCATCTGTCATTCTAAAATCATGAATTGAAAATTCTGGGTTGATTTCTTTTACAATCTCTTCTGTTTTCTTTCTCATTTCATTAATTTCTTCATCATCTGTTACAATTGGATCCATATGAATGGTTGTAATACAATTAAATTCATCATAAATATCTTGTTCCATTTGGTCTATCACATCATGTGCTTTACAAATATCACAATTTGCAGGAACTTCTGCATGGAAAGATACAATCTTTCTTCCTGGTCCATAATCATGTACCATAATATCATGAATGCCTGATATCATTTCATATTTTTTAGTAAATTCCTCTAATTTTTCTACAAACTCTATATCTGGTTTCATTCCTAGTAATAAATCTATGGTTTCTTTTAAAGCTTTAAATCCAGTAAATAAAATGAATATAGCAACTAAGATACTGGCATACCCGTCAATAGAAATTCCAAATATTTTAGCAACAATAGCAGATAATAATACAACAAAAGTTGATATAGAATCTGAAATACTGTCATAAGCATTTCCTTTAATTGCTGCAGAATCTATTGTTTTTGCAATTTTGTTGTAAAAGATAAATAGCCATAATTTTGTTAAAACAGCAATCACCAAAATGACAATGGTAACAGTACTAATATCTGGTAATGTTGGATGAATGATCTTATCAAAGGAGCTTTTGAATAATTCTACACCTACTAATACAATTAAGATATCAACAATAAATGCTGTAATATATTCCATCCTTCCATGTCCCCATGGATGGTCTTTATCTATTTTTTTCTGTGAAACTTTAAACCCAATCATGGTAACAATAGATGAACCTGCATCTGTCACATTGTTTAATGCATCTGAAATAATAGAAATGGAATTGGCAAATATACCAATAATTAATTTTACTGCTGATAACAAGATATTCACTACAATTCCAGTTATACTGGAAAGCATTCCATATTTGGCTCTTATTTCTGGCTTTTCTACATTTTTATCTTTAATAAATAATTTTATTAATAAGTTTGTCATATTTATTCACTTTCCTTTTCTAAGACATAATTCTGGTTAAAAAATATTTAAAATTAAGCATTTTTCAATTTTTCAATTTTTTACTTTTTTATATTTTCATTTAACCACATTGTTATATCACATTTTATGATATAACACAATCTTTTATTAATTAATTTTTGTCCATTTGGACCTGGTCCGTTTTGACCCAATCACCACATTTTTTCTTTTTTATCCTTTTGAATAATTCTTTATCCTTTTTTGTTACAATCATTTCTTTTATCTTGCCATCATGGCATACCTTTAATGTGATTTTTCCTTTTTCAATCATAGGATGTCTTAAGATTCTAATTCCTGAATTGTCACATTTTTCTTTAGATATAGCTATATATGAAAATTTTTCATCTTCATATGGTAAATCTGCACTTTTTAATAGTTTATGTACTTTTGTTCTTTCCATTCTAACAATTGCATGACACCAATCCTCATCTGGTAATGGACATATACCTTGAAAGGTACATGGTGCAATTATATAAAGACCATTTTCAATCGCTATTTTTTGTACTTCTTTAATATTTCTAAATCCTTCTGGCGTTCCTGGTTCTATGATTAGAATAATATGATTTGAACTGTTTATCAGTTTACTTATAACATCTTTTCTGTTTTCTGCTTTGATTTCATTTAACATATAACTTGTCACTACCAAATCTGCTTTGACATCTAAATCATCTTTTACGATATCTATATAATCCCATGAAATATCTTTTAATTTAGGATTTTGGCTCATAAAGGATTTTCCTAATTCTAGCATAACGGGTTCTCTTTCAAAGCATTGAATGTTTTTTGTATCTAACAATTCACTAATTGCCCAAGTCGTTGCTCCTGTTCCTGCTCCTATATCCAATACAGATTGTATATTAGCATCTATTCTTTCTAATGTATGTTTTAAGGCTGTATAGACTGCTCCATAAGTTGCTGGCATTCTCATAATAGAATAAGCTAATGCTTCTATTTCTGTATTTAATAATGTATCTCCTGTTCTTTCTTGATACATATATTTTTCACTTAATTTGCTCGCATATGGTTTTAATTCTGTTAGTTTTACATGATTTAATTTTTCTTCTATCGCATTTTCTAGTAAATCTGGTATTTTCATATTGACTCCTATTCTTTTTTAATAGACAAATTATATCATATTTTATTTTCATACTCAAATGAAAAATAACATAGATATCTATGTTATTTTTAAAATTCTCTAATAATATCTTTAACAAATTCCCAACGATTTTTAATAAATTGACCATTTTGATAGATTTCTTCTATTTCTTCATAAGTTGCCCATTTTACTTCAGAAACCTCATCTTCTTTCATAATCACTTTATTTAAATCTATATCTTGTTTTAGAAAATAGGTATCTATCCAAACATTTCCTGTCTTAAAATGTGCTAGCATTTTTGCATCTTTTATATTTAAATTTACGCCCATTTCTTCAAATGCTTCTCTTTCAATCGTTTCTATACTTGTTTCACCTTTTATGACAGAACCACCTGTCATTGCCCATACATTAGGAGATAACCTTTTTTGCGGAGAACGTTTTTGAATTAAAATTTTATTTTCAGAATTTTTTATCCAGACATCTGCTCCTAGATGATAAAATCCTTCTGGTACCTTTTCTGCTCCTTTTACCATAGTTCTTCCTGTTTTGTTTCCTTCACTATCTAATATATCCCATATTTCCATGTTTTTTCTCCTTTAATTAATCATTTTCAATAATTTCTACTAATATTCCATCTATATCTTGTATAAAGAAATATAGTTTTCCAAGTCTACCTGTTTTGATTTCAACTTTTTCACAAATATGGTTATCTAGCACAAATTCTTTTGCTTTTAAGATGTCCTCCACACCTAGTGCAAAATGTTTGGTACCTATTATAGGCAAATCAGTTGCTATTGATTTAGCTGTTTGAGGTAATTCTTTATATTCTTTATAGCAAAATATTTCTAACACAATATCATTTAATTTTAACATTCTTATTCTTATGCTATTATCCTCTGCATCCCAACTTTTTAATTCTTTAAAGCCAAACTTTTTATAAAATTCTACACTTTTATCTATATCAGATACACTAATGGCAATATGATTTACAGTAAACATTTCTATTTCTCCTTTTTCTTATTATAACTCTACTATTTTGTTTCATCTTCTATCCATTTCAAAAATTTATCATTTCCTTCATCTATGTCATAAGAAATAATCTCGCAAGTATCATAATCATGTACACTTAATATCTCTTTTTCTACTTCTTTAAATAAATCTTTCTTTGTTTTCATTTGTATAAAAAACTCTGGTTCTTTTACAATTTCACCTTTCCACCAATAACTACTTTCAACTTTGCTCATTTGACAACAACTAACTAATCTCTTTTCTAAAAGTGTATTCATTATCTTATTAGCAATTTCTACCTTATCACAAGCAGTAGTAACTACACAATACTTTTTCATAATTTTCTCCTTATTCTCCTAATTCCTTTTTCATCTCTTTTAACATTTCCTCAAAATCTTTAAATTGATATTGAGACAATTGATTAATTTTTTCTCTGTTACTATCAGAATATTTGTCATATATCACAGCAACTTCTATATTAGCATTATTGGCTGCTTCTACGCCTACCAAAGCATCTTCTACAATCAAACATTCTTCTGGTTTAACATGTAATTTTT
>CAMLUB010000029.1 GCA_946486515.1 uncultured Clostridium sp. | reverse complement strand
AGAAATGCAGCAAATCTAGAAAAAGAAGTGGTTATCATCGGTGTTGGGACAAGACTAGAAATATGGGATAAAGGCATTTGGGAAAAATGTGATGAAGATATATCAGCAGATGAAATAGCTGAAAACATGGCAAACTTAGGTATATAACTTGAAAAAGTTTATATAGATACAAAAGACAAATATACAAAAGATAAATCAGAAAATTACAAAAGATAAAGTCAAAAAGAAAACAAAAGATAAGTATACCAAAGATAAACATACAGAAGCTTTAAAAAATACAAAAGATAAATTTTTTAAAGTACATAGGATTTATTTAGAATACAAATCGAAAAATAATAAGATACAAAAGCGGATTATTACAAAAGAATTCGTGAAAACAATTTGAAACCCAAAAGAAAAATAGCAATATACAAAGATAAAGACAACTGGTAGTTTTCTAATTACCAGTTGTTTAAGCATAATAAAAAGTAAGAGGTGTAAAATTGAATTTTGAACATAAACCAGTCTTGCTACAAGAATGTATAGAAGGATTACAAATAAAACCAGACGGAATATATATAGATGGCACAATGGGAGGAGCAGGACATAGTATAGAAATTGTAAAAAGATTATCAAGTGAAGGAAAACTAATAGGGATTGACCGAGATGAAGAAGCTCTAAAAGCTTCAAAAGAAAGACTAGCAGAATATAAAAATGTAACATATATCCATGATAATCATGACAATATCAAAGAAATATTACAAAAACTTGAAATCAATCAAGTGGATGGAATCTTATTAGACTTAGGTGTTTCTTCATATCAATTGGATGAAAGAAATAGAGGCTTTAGCTATTTAGGTGAAAATGAGCTAGATATGAGAATGGATAAAAGCCAAGAGTTGACAGCTAAAAAAGTTGTTAATGACTATTCTGAAAAAGAATTGGCAAATATCATTTATGAATATGGAGAAGAACGATTTTCAAGACAAATTGCTAAAAATATTTGTAATTATAGAAAAGAAAAGACAATTCATACGACAAAAGAATTAGTAGATATTATCGAAAAATCCATTCCAAAATCGAAACAAACTGATGGACATCCAGCCAAAAGAACATTTCAAGCAATAAGAATAGAAGTCAATAATGAAATCAAACCATTATATCAGACAGTAAAAGATTGTATTGACTGTTTAAAACCACAAGGAAGATTATGTATCATTACATTTCATTCCTTAGAAGATAGAGCAGTCAAAAATGCTTACATAGAAGCAAAAGGAAAATGCACTTGTCCAAGTGATTTACCATATTGTGTATGTGGAGCAAAAACATTAGGAAAAATCATTACAAAAAAACCAATGATTGCAACAAAAGAAGAGCAAGAAGAAAATTCAAGAAGTAAAAGTGCAAAATTAAGAATTTTTGAGAAGATATAAACAAAAGTAAAGAGGAGGTGAGATAACTTATGGCAACGAGATATCAATATGAGACAAGCCCAAGAAAATTGGAGCCAGATATAAGAAGAGAAAAGAAAAGACAAAATATTAAAGTGGTAAAAGACTTGCCAAAACAAGATATCAAATTATCAAAAGAACAAAAGAAAAAACATAGAAAAGCAACTTTATTAGTTTTGGCTATATTTGCTGTGCTATTTACCATAAGTTATCGAAACACTCAAATTAATGAAAAGTTTAATGAAATACAAAATTTAAGAACAGAGTTATCTTCACTACAAAAGGAAAATGAACAATTACAAGTAACGATAGAAAATAGTTTAAATTTAAGTAATATCGAAAAACAAGCAAAAGAAAAATTAGGTATGCAAAAATTAACCAATAAACAAACTGTATATGTCAGTTTACCAAAGAAAGATTATATAGAATCTGCAACAGAAAAAGTAGAGATTAGTGATACGAATGAAAATTGGTTTCAAAAATTGGTAGACAAGATTTTTAATAGATAATTGTAAGAAAAGCAGTTATCTATTTTTTGTTTATTATAAATATTTCTGTAGGAATAAAAATAAACACCTCTAATACATATTATTAGAGGTGTTTTTATGAATGAAATCAAACTATCAAGCAAGAAAAAAATGAGGAATATTTTATTTATATCTTTTTTAATTATCATATGTTTGATTGTTAGAATTGGATATATCCAATTGATACAAGGAAGAGAATTAGCTGAGCTTGCATATGAACAACAAACATTAGATAGAAAGATTAATCCTAAAAGAGGAACCATTTATGATGCAACAGGAAAAAATATATTAGCTGTTAGTAGTACAGTAGAAACTGTTACAGTTAATCCAGGCAGCATTTCTGCTGAAAATAAAGAGAAAGTGGCAAAAGTGTTATCAGATATATTTGAATTAGATTATGAAACAGTATTAAAAAAAGTAAAGAAAAGAAGTTCTATTGAAACCATTGTAAAAAAAGTAGAAAAAGATAAGACAGATGAGTTAAGAGAGTGGATGGAAGAAAATAATATAACAAGTGGAATAAATATTGATGAAGATACTAAACGATATTATCCCTATAACAATTTAGCATCGCAAATTATTGGGTTTTGTGGAAGTGATAATCAAGGATTAGATGGAATAGAAGCAAAATATGAAGAAGAACTAAAAGGAGAACAAGGAGCTATCCAAAAACATACAGATGCCAAAGGGGGAGAAATAGGGGAAGAAGGAGAAAACTATGTACCTGCCATAGATGGAAACGATTTAGTATTAACGATTGATTTAACCATACAATCTATTGTTGAAAAATATTTGGAAGAAGCTTGTATAGATAATGTTTGTACAGATGGCGGAAGTATTATTGTTATGAATCCACAAAATGGAGATATTTTGGCTATGGCAAATTATCCTAATTATAATTTAAATGAACCATATGAGCCATATACAGAGGAATTAAAAGCAACATGGGATTCTTTAGAACAGGCAGAAAAAACAACGCATTTACAAGCAGTTTGGAGAAATAAAGCGATTGCAGATACCTATGAACCAGGTTCTGTATTCAAGTTAATTACAGCTTCAGCAGCATTAGAAGAAGGTATTACAGATACAGATAATGAAGGAGAATTTACTTGCACAGGTGGAATTGAAGTAGCAGGGGTTAGGATAAAATGTTGGCGATATTATAGACCACATGGTTCAGAAAGTTTAAGGCAAGCTTTGATGAATTCTTGTAACCCTGTTTTCATAGGATTAGGGCAGAAAATAGGTGTAACAAAGTATTATGAATATTTGGAAAAATTCAAATTACTACAAACGACAGGGATAGATTTACCAGGGGAAGCAGGAAGTATTTTTTTAGCTAAGGAAAAGGCTGGACCAGTGGAGTTAGCAACTATTAGCTTTGGGCAAAGATTTGAAATTACGCCAATACAATTAGCAACAGCGGTATCAAGTATTGCCAATGGAGGAACTAGTATAAAACCAAGAGTGGTAAAACAAATCATCAATAGTGAAACAAAAGAAGTAACAGATATTCCAGTAGAAAAAGGAGATACAGTTATATCAAAAGAAACTTCTGAAAAAGTATTAAGTATGATGGAAAGTGTTGTATCAGAAGGAACTGGTAAAAATGCAAAAGTAGCAGGGTATAGAATTGGGGGCAAAACAGGAACGTCAGAAGATGGAGTAAATACCAACAAATATGTAACATCTTTTTGTGGAGTAGCACCAATTGATAATCCACAAGTAGTTGTTCTAGTTACTTTATATAATCCAACAGGTGAAGGAGGACATCAAGGAGGTGGGTGGTTCATTTTGTCGCTACACCATACAAAACATTCAAAAAGTCTTATTGCGTAAGTAACAAGGTTCTGGAGTATATATTTACAATTTTTAATTGTGTAAGTGGTCGGCTTCTTACAATTAGGAGGATAAACAATCAAATCAGAGAGAAAATAGTTTTTATTAAAAAATAGAGGGAGGACAAGTTATGATGAAAGAAAATATTATTGGAACTAATTTTATAATAACTAATAGAGATTTAATTAATAAATTTGATATGGATACAGCTGTAATGTTAGGCGAATTATATGGAAGAATGAATTATTTTAGAAAAAGAAATGAATTAAAATTTGGATACTTTTTTGCTACAAAAGAAAGTGTAGAAAAGAGTACTAAATTGAGTTCATATAAGCAGAGAAAGGCAACTGAAATCTTAAAGGATGCAGGAATTATAAGTGTAAAACTTATAGATATTCCGCCAAAGACATACTACAAAATAAATGAAGAAATACTCGTCAAAGTATTGAAAAATTCAGTAGTGCACGACGTGAATGACAAGAAGATAATATAATGAACAACAGGTGGTTAATAAGATGAACTACAATATGTTAAAAAATTTAATATAAATAATAATAAGTAATAATAATAAAAAAATAATAAAGAATAACACACTTAAACTAACTATAAAGAGAAAAATTTTTATAAAAAAATTTAAAATATGACTATATCAAAATAAAAAAGTGGACAACCTGTCCACTTTTTCTAGAAATATACTGAGAGTAAGAAAAAAAGAAATAAAAATGTTTATAAGAAAAAATCAGACAAAAATCAGATGTTTTTTAGAAAATCAGACAAGTTAAAGGCTTTGACTTTAAGAAGTTTTGAGGTGTGTGTCAGACACCTATTCTTGCACTACATAGAGAAAATAAGAGAAATAAGCAGACTTTATGATAAAAAACTGTGTTATTGAATATGATAAATAAAATTTCAGAGTAAGGAGATGGAAAAATGTTAAGTTGTGAGGAATTAAAATCATTTCAGAAAGAATCTGTTATTGATGCTTGGTTTAATGCTAGAGTAGAAGATTTATATACGCTAAATGAAATAGACAAAAAGAAATTAGAAACAATGACAAAAAAAGAAGGAAGATATCAAGATATAGAAAATGAAATATCAAGGCTAATTAAAGAAAATGATAGAAAACGAATATTGAAGAAAATAAATGAATATTATAGTAAATTGGTTAATATTGGAGATTACGAAAATGAAAAGTTTTATAAAGTGGGATTTATGGATGGAATAAATTTAATTATTGAAAGTATAGGGAAACAATGCTTTTGATGCGTTGACATAATTCTTGCATTGTGCTATAATTAAACAGCAATTATATTTGCGTAAATTCGTTTTTTCAGTAACTAAATCATTTTTAATTAAATCTATTTTAGGAGGTATTATTTTATGAAAAACGATATTCGCTTTTTATTAACTCAATCTTGCAACTATAATTGTTATTTTTGTCATCATGAAGGCACGTCATGTCGGAGTGTGACAACAGAACTGTCTGTGCAAGATTATGTGACCTTGTATTCGGTATATTCTAACTTAGAAGGTTGGAATGGTGTAACTCTTTCAGGAGGAGAGCCTTTACTTTATAAAGATATTCTTGAATTAGTAAAGGCGTTATATAATGAAGGAGCCGAAATAACATTGGTTACAAATGGCTATTTCTTGCTTGAACACATGGATGTATTAAAATATCTGAACAGAATTAATATATCTCTTCATACTACGCGAGAAGAAGATTACAATAATATTGTTCAACGCAAAAACGTCTTAGGTAAGGTCTTAAATGGATTGCAAGTCGCATCTGAGATTTTTCCAAGTCTCAAGATTCGACTTAATGTCACACCAACTAAAAGTAATAACTGGTCATCAGATTTACTTGAAGAACTTATAGACTATGCGAAAAAAATCAATGCTACAATTAAATTTACGGAGCTTTTTCCCAATACAGATGACGATTGTGTTTCTATTGCAAGTATGGAAGAAGAACTTAAAAAGTTAGGTTATGAAGAAAAACCTTCTTATGGACGGACAAGAAAATTTGAGAAAGATATTTGTATATATTTAACTCAATGTACGTGTTCTAAAGCAATATTAACACCTGACCCGTTGGAATATTGTAGGAAAAATCATGATTTATATGTCAATCACACAGGACATATTATGCTCTGCAGGTTGGCTGAAGATAGTATTGATATATTAGAAGATGTAAGAGAAAAAAATATTCCGGTATTACAGATGAAAATTCAAGTGGCTCAGCGTAGGATTTCTAGAAAACAATGTTATAAGATTTTAGGAATTAAGAAATAGCTAAAGTAATGGCGGGGATTGCATCCCCGCTGATTACTAATATATATCATTAATAATATTTTTTTTAGAAAGGATTAGATTGATTATGATAGATGGAGAAAAAAATGACAGAGATATTTTACGAACGACTGCTTTATATGTTCGTCAACATATGGCAGACGACTGTACAGGACATGATTGGTGGCATATTAAACGTGTTCACGATTTAGCACTAAAAATAAATATGTCTGAACATAGAGATGTGTTTACTATTAGAATGATTGCTTTATTACATGATTTATATGATGATAAGTTTTCTGACTTAGATACACGAACTAGTCTTATTAAATTATTGAATGAACTTAATATAATAAATTATATAGAGCCTAGAACACTTGAAAATATTATTCATTCGATAGAACATTTAGGCTATAAAGGTGGATTTAATCATACTCAAATATCTCCAGAAGGTCAAATAGTTCAAGATAGTGATAGATTAGATAGTATTGGAGCTATTGGTATTGCAAGGGTGTTTGCTTATGGAGGAAAAAAAGGAATTCCTATATATGACCCAGAAATGGGAATCGTTGATGTGAATTCAGAAAAGGATTATAGAACAGGCAAAAGACATTCTATTAATCATTTCTATGAAAAATTATTAAAAATAGGAGAAACAATGAATACGGAAGAGGGAAAAAAGATAGCAGTGAAACGAACCCAAGTGTTAAAAGATTTTCTAGATGAATTTTATGCTGAATGGAATTTAGAGGATAGAGATTTAGAGATTTCAAATACTGAAACTGAACGTTAATATGTTATTTCATATGCTTTTATAAGGTAAAAGACTACCCTAAGAAAATAAATTTCTAAGAGTAGTCTTTTTATTTTGAGAATATTTAGTACAAATATATTAGTAAAACATAGTTTTACATTCATTACTTACAAATGTACCAATATTGCTTTCACTAGAACAAGCCTTAATTATAGAGTTTTCTTCTTTAAAGTTAAATACATACATTGGCATATTAAATTCTTTGGCAAGAATAAATGCTGAAGAATCTGCTACTTTTAAATTGAGGTTAATAACATCTGAAGAATTAATTTCTTTATAACGTTTTGCATCCTTGTTGTTTTGAGGATTAGCAGTATAAATGCCATCAACTCCATCTTTAGCCATTAGTACGATTTCTGCTCCAATTTCAATAGCCCTTTGAATAGAAGGATAATCAGTACTTATAAATGGCTGTCCAGTTCCACCTCCAAAAATAACAATTGAATTTTCATCTAAATATTTCTTGGCTTTTAATCTAATATACGGTTCTGCAACTGAATTCATTGGTAAAGAAGTCATCATCCGAATATCTCTATAAGTTTGACTAGCAAGTGCCCCTTTTAGTATCAAACTGTTTATAATAGTTGATAACATTCCAATATTGTCAGCTTCTACTCTGTCAATATTCCATTCATCAGCTGTTCTTCCTCTGAAAATGTTACCACCACCAACTACTATTGCTATTTGAATTCCTGCTTCACTTGCGTTTATTATATTTTTAGTAATATTTTTTAAAGCTTCTTTACTAAATAATTCTTCATTGCTTGCTAAAGCTCCACCACTAAGTTTCAACAGAACTCTCTTGTATTTAGGATTCATATTCTTACCTCTCAAATTGTTTTAGATAAGTTAATACCTCATCAATAGTTACGTCGAAGGGTTTCATAGTATTGAATTCCTTAAAAGGAACTTCAACAGTTTCAAGAACTTTCTGAATATTTTGTTCAAGCAATTTATAAAAATCATAATATTGCTCGACATCTGCTTCAGAATGTAATTTTCTTGAACGGTCTAAAATCTTTGTTGGATCGGATTTTAAGAATATGCATGACACGTTATAGTGGTCCATCTGTTGCCTTACGTAGTCCATGTAATCCTTTAAATCCGTTAATTGCATACCTCTAGTTAACATATAAGCCAAGGTAAGAAAATGCCAACTTTCAACAAGGATTATATTTGTTTTCCATTCCCTTGTTTTGTCCCTTCTTGTTTCAGCCTGCCGTACAAGATATTCAAAATCAATCTTTGCGGTAGCGCCTGCCTCACAGTTCTGAGTTACTCGCAGAATTTCTGCACATTCTTCTTCAGTTGTATATCCTAATTCTTCTAATTTCTTCCGCACAGTACTTTTTCCAGCGGAATGGATACCAACTAAAACTATTAAGTTTTTGCCCATTTGTAATATTCTCCTTTTCTATAAAATTTCAGTAAGTGTATCTTACTGCTTAATACATTATAGCATTCTTACAATTTTATGTCAATCTACCAAAATTTATAAATTGTAAGCATTTAGATATAAGTGGTTGAAAAAAATATATGGGTATGATAAAATCGTGAAAAGAAAAAAGAAAGGAAGTTAAGAAAAATGAAAAATATTGATGAATTGTTTGAAAAAACTTTAGCATTAGTTAAAGAATGTGGAGAAATTTTAAAAACAGCAGTAAAAGAAGAAAAAGATAGTAAAATAAAAGAAGATGGCTCTATTGTTACAAAATATGATTTGATGATTGATAAAAAATTATCACAAGAATTAAAAGAAATAGCTAATTGTTCAGTATTATCAGAAGAACATAAAGAAGATATAGGAAATACATACTTTGTAATAGATCCAATAGATGGCACACATAATTTTGATATGAAATGGGATTTTTTTGGAATAATGGTGTCATATGTATTAGAAAAAGAAACAGTATTTAGTATCATTTACTTACCAATGTTAAATATAGTTTGCACAGCTATGAAAGGAAAAGGTGCTTATCTTAATGGAAAAAGAGTATATACCAAAAAGATGACAGATAGATTAGTTGGGGGATGCCCTGTAACAAAAAATAATTTAGAAAGTATTACTAAAATATTGAATAGTAATGAAAATGTGGAATTGAGGAGTTTGTTTTGCATGGCAGCAGAACAAACCTATGTTACAAGCGGAATTTTTGATTTTGCGTATTCAGTAAATACTGGAAGCATTTGGGACTTTGTAGCAACAGAGCTGATGATAAAAGAAGCAGGAGGAATTATGAAACTAAAAAAATTAGAAAATGGAAAATATAATGCTATATATGGTTCTAAAGAGGCGGTAGAAAAAATAGAAAATATAATTCATATATTATAAATATTATGCATTGTTATATATATAAAAGTTAATATTAAGGAATGAAGATAACAATATGTAAAATGAATAGATTGAATTCATTTTGCGTATTGTTATTTTTTTATGGTATAGGAAAAATTACTTTTCCTATACCATAAAAAAACAACGTTGCACAGAAAAATTGCTACGCAATTTTTCGCGTCGACAAATCTTTACGCTTCTTCGAGAACTTAAATACATATAGTTAAATTAGAAAAGCAGAGAAAAGTTCTCGCGAAGCGAGATTTGACCTTTTATAGAAAAATCATTTTTTTCTATAAAATAAAAAATACTCAAACAAGGTAACATGATAAGGCATAATTTGGAACTTATATATTAGATGGACAATTAGTAATAAAAATTTTTCTAATTAATAAGATTAAAAGAGAAAATTTGAAAGGAAATGAATGTGGATAAGAATTTAAAGATTAAAAAATATATATCAAAAGGAAAAAATATATATGAATTACAGTTTGAAAATATAAAAATAGAAATGGATTATTCAGAAAATTGTCAAAACATAAATGAGTGTATGCTACATATTTTAAATCAAAAAGCAAGAAAAAAATAAATTTTATGCAAAATGGGCTGATTTTAAAAAATGGACGTATTACAATATAAATGGAAGGAGGTAAAAATGGCTGGAAGAAAATCAAAATATTCTTCACAAAATTCAAATACCAAAGTAACAAAGATATGGTCAGTGGCGCTATATATAAGGCTTTCGCAAGAAGATAATGATAATGGAGAAGAAAAACAAGAAAGCAATAGTATAACAAGTCAAAAGACATTGCTAAATGAATTTATTGAGGAATATGATGATTTGATTGTTTATGATACATATGTTGATGATGGATATACAGGAACAGATTTTAATAGACCAGGATTTCAAAGATTGTTAGAAGATATGCAAAAAAGAAATATTAATTGTGTTATTGTAAAAGATTTATCAAGATTGGGAAGAAACTATATAGAAGTTGGAAATTATATTGAGCAAATATTTCCACTATTTAATATCAGATTTATTGCTATAAATGATAATATAGATAGTTTTAAAAATCCTACAAGTACCAACACAATATTAGTACCATTTAAGAATTTGATAAATGATGAATATTGCAGAGATACTTCAATAAAAATAAGGTCAGCTTTAAATGGAAGAAAGAAAAAAGGAGAATTTGTAGGAGCATTTCCAGCATATGGATATATAAAAAATCCAGAAGATAATCATAAATTAATCATTGACAAGGAATCAGCCGAAATTGTAAAAAAAATTTTTGAATGGAAGGTAAATGAGGGATTAGGTAATTTAACGATATGTCATAAGTTAAATGACATGGGAATTTTAAATCCGACAGGATATAAAAAGAAAAAACTGCATCAAAATTATAATAATGTTAAAATGAAACAAGAAGATTATTCATGGTGTCCATCTACAGTTAGAAATATTTTGAAAAATGATATTTATATAGGAAATATTACGCAAGGAAAAAGAAGAGTAAAGAGTTATAAAGTTCATAAATTAGAGCAAGTTCCAAAAGATGAATGGATTACAGTAGAAAATATGCATGAACCCATCATTAATAAAGAGTTGTTTGAAAAAGCACAAGCGTTACGAAAAATAGATACTAGAGTTCAAAATAGTGGAGAATTAAGCATGTGGGCAGGTATTTTGAAATGTGCAGACTGCGGACGTGCAATGCATAAAAAATATTGCAAAAATAAAAGTGGCACAATTTATGAATATTATATATGTGGTACATATAGAAAAA
>CAMLUB010000028.1 GCA_946486515.1 uncultured Clostridium sp. | reverse complement strand
AAAGGAGGAATTTTTGTGATAGAGGTAAAAAATGTTACAAAAAAGTATGGAAAAGCTGTAGCCGTAGACGATATCAGTTTTACCATTCATGATGGAGAAATTGTAGGATTACTCGGACCTAATGGTGCTGGTAAAAGTACAACCATGAATATTTTGACTGGTTATATAGAACAAACATCTGGAGAGGTAACAATTGAAGGTTATAACACATTAAAAAAACCCAAAAAAGCAAAAAAGCAAATTGGTTACATGCCAGAGGGAGTACCTCTTTATACAGATTTAACAGTAAGAGAATTTGTAACATATATGGCAGAATTAAAACAAGTAAATAGAAAAGAAAGAAAAGCGAAAGTACAAAAAGTTATTGAAGAAACAGGATTAAAAGATGTTGAAAATAAGTTAACAAAAAATTTATCTAGAGGATATAAACAAAGAGTTAGTATGGCAGGGGCATTAGTAGGTGAACCTAAAATATTAATATTAGATGAACCAACAGTAGGATTAGATCCTAAACAGATTACAGAGATAAGAAACTTAATTAAAGAACTTGGAAAAACACATACAGTCATATTAAGTTCTCATATTTTATCAGAAGTTAGCCAAATTTGCAATAAAGTTATTATTATAAACAAAGGCAAAATTGTAGCAATTGATACACCAGAAAATTTGGAGGAAAAAGTAAGTAATAATAATTGTATTTATGTTACAGTTGAAGATACTGAAAATAAAATCAATGGAATAAAAGATAAAATAAATGGAATCAAAAAGATAACATTAGTTCAAGAAAATGAAGATAAAACAAAACAATATTTAATAGAAGCAGATAAAGACACAGATTTAAGAAAAAAGATTTTCTCTGAATTTGCAAAAGAAAATATAACCATATTTGAAATGAAAAAAGCAGATACAACACTAGAAGATGCATTTATAAAATTAATAGAAGGAGGAAATAAATAATGTGGGCAATCATAAAAAAAGAATTTAAATCTTATTTCTTTTCACCGGTAGGATATGTATTTATAGGATTATTTCTGATTATGTTTAGCATATTCTTCTATACAGAAGTATTTTTCTATCAAAGTACAAACTTTGAATATATATTCTTTTCAGGTGCAACTATTTTGACATTTATTATACCAATTCTCACAATGAGGACATTGGCAGAAGAAAAAAAATCAGGAACAGAGCAATTATTATTAACATCACCAGTTAGTATTACAAAAATTGTTTTAGCAAAATTTATATCCGCAACACTTGTTGTAGTGATTACTGAGCTTTGTACATTTTTATATTTTGGGATACTAGCATATTTTGGCACACCACATATCACAACAGCATTAGTTACTTTATTAGGATTTTTATTATTAGCTATGAGTTATATTGCTTTTGGATTATTAGCTTCAAGTATAACAGAAAATCAAATCATTGCAGGTGTGATTACAGTAGCATTTTTTATATTTTTATGGTTTTTACCAAACTTTAGTGAAGTGTTTGCAGATTTTTCATTGATTAACTTATTTGCTAATTTCCCTTATGGACAAATTAATATTGCAGATACAGTCATTTATATAACATTTACTATTATGTGTTTAATTTTTACCATCATGGTAATGCAAAGAAGAAAAAGTGTGAGATAGATAGGAGGTTAGTAAAGTTGAAAAGTAAAGATGAAAACATAAAAAATGATAACAATAAAAACGAACCAACAAATCGTGAGACAAATAAAAATGAAAGCATTCCAACAAATACAATAAGCAATACGGAAAAAAATGAAAAATTAAAAGATAAAAAAGAGAAAAAGTCAAAAGAAGAAAAGAAACAAGTGAAAGAAGAGAAAAAGAAAATCAAAGCAGAGAAGAAAAAAGCAAAAAAAGAGAAAAAAGAAGCGAATAAATTTGTACAAGCCATGAAAAGAAAATGGCTAATTGATGGATCTAGAACCTTATCATTAGTATTATTAATATTGGCAGTATTTTTGGGAATTAACACTGGAATGAAAGTTTTAGATTTAACCCCATTAGATTTTTCACAAGAAAAATTATATACATTAACTGATGAGAGTAAAGAAAGAGTAAAAAATATTGATAAAGATGTTCATATTTATTTTGTGGGCTATCCAGATGATAATGCAGATTTAACACTTGCGAAACAATATAAAGATGTAAACGAAAAAATCGTTGCAGAGGCAGTAGATGCAGAAAGTAGACCAGATCTAGTAGAAAAATATAATATACAAGATACAGGTTCATCAGGAATTATTGTAGAATGTGGAGACAGGTCAAAAGTGTTAACAGCAACAGATTTAGTTACTTATGATACTACAACTCAAGAAACAATCAGTATAGCTGAAGAAAAATTAACAAGTGCGATTATATCTGTTACAACAGAAGATATTCCCAAAATATATTTCTTAGAAGGATATAGTAATTTTACATTAGATTATAATTTATATTATTTAAATGTATACTTAAAAAATGAAATTACAGAAGTAGCTACATTAAATATATTATCAGAAGGAAAAGTGCCAGATGATTGTGATACGTTAGTCATTCCTTCACCATCACAAGATTTTAATGAAACAACAAAAACGGCAATTATAGATTATATTAATAGAGGTGGTAACATATTATGGTTAAATGCAGCAATGGCTACGTCAGTAGAAGTGCCAAATATTAATGAAGTTTTAGCACAATATGGAGTAAATCCATTCCAAATAGGTGTTATTAGAGAAACAGATCCATCAAGAATGGTAGCAGGTTCCCCAAATTTAATTATTCCAAATTTAGGATATTCGAAAATTACAGAAGATATCTATAGTAATGGAATTATTCTTGCAAATGCAACAAAAATTAATATTAATCAAGAACAATTAGAAAATTTAAAAGTTGTTGAAACTGATTTAGCAACAACAAGTGAAGGTGCATATTTTAGAACAAACTTTAATAATACTTCAGCAACGGCTGTAGAAGGAGAAGAAACTGGTTCTTTCTTAGTTGGTGCACAACTAGAAAAAACAATCAAAGATGCAAATGAAGAAACAGGAGAATCAGCAGTCACATCAACACTCATTATTTATGGAGAGAATTATTTTATTTCTGATTATCCATTTACACAAGATTCTCAATATTCTGCTATACAAGAGTCATTATATAACAAAGATTTGGTGTTAAATTCATTGGCATATTTAACAGATAGAGAAGAAGATATTACAGCAAGAAAAAGTACGGGAACAGTTATTTATACAGCAACTGAACAACAAGATACGATTGTTAGAATTATTATATTTACAGTACCAGCATTAATCATTTTAATAGGAATTATTGTATGGCAAAAGAGAAGAAGAAAAAAATAAAGCGTGTGGAACCATTAGGATCAAATCCTAATGGTTCTTTGCATAAAATCGAAAAACTCTCATAAAATGATATAAGAGGAATTTTTTATGGGAAAAATTTTGAAAATTGTATTTGTGATTATAGGAACTTTGATAGGAGCTGGTTTTGCTTCAGGACAAGAAATTTACATATTTTTTTATCAGTATGGTATGAAAGGTATTTTTGGTATCATTATTTCTAGTATATTATTAGGATTTGTTATATACAAAGTATTATCTTTATGTAACAAAAATAAAGTAACAAATTATAAAAGTTTTTTACAAGTATTTATAAAGCATGAAAAACAATTAGAGATTTTTAATACCATGATGAATATTTTCATTTTAATTACATTCTATATCATGATAGCTGGATTTGGAGCCTATTTTGAACAACAATTTGGCATATATTCTTTTATAGGAAGTGTCATTTTAGCTATTATTTGTTATTTTATATTTTTAAACAATGTATTAGGACTAATCAAAGTAAGTCAATATGTGGTTCCTTTATTAATTGCAAGCTTATTTATCATTGGTGTTTTCGTAATAGATGTTAAAAACATATTAGAAATTTCTCGTTATGTGACAGAAAATACAAGTTGGAAATGGATTTTAGATAGTATATTATATGGTAGTTACAATACGATACTATTAATTCCAGTATTAATTGCTTTAAGAAATCTAGTGAAAAATAAAAAACAATTGTGGATGATTTCTGGAGTAACCACTTTTTTTATCATTATTTTATCATTCATTGTATTTTTTATGCTTACCAAAGTAGATGTAAATATTCAGAATTTAGAAATGCCTGCAGTATATGTAGCTTCAAAAATTTCTCCTATATTTAAATATATATATGGATTTATTATTTTAAGCTCTATCGTAACAACAAGTATTTCTTTAGGAACAAGTTTTTTAGAAAATGTAGTATATGATAAGAAAAAGTATAAGCAATATGCCATTATTCTATGTGTCAGTTCTGTTTTAATTTCTTATATGGGATTTTCTAATTTAGTAAATTTATTATATCCTATCTTTGGCTATATTGGACTAATACAAATTATCATGATTTGTTGATGATGATATTTTATCGTAACAGTTCAGAACTAAATACCAAGTTACAGTTGAGACCTAATCATCTTAAGGTAGGTGTGATACATGATATTTTTAAAATTCTCGGCTACCCTTCGATTCCCATTTAAGAAATTCTAAAGCAAAAACTATAACAATACCCGGAAACAGGACCCTTTATAGTTTTTGCTTAAGAATTTCTAAAATGACTCCGGTCGCATTCGAATTCTTAAAAATATCATGTATCACACCTACCTTAAGATGATTAGGTCTCAACTGTAACAATACCGAAACTTATATTTGTGCTTAGCTTGCTTTTTTATATTTAGTATAGTAGAATAGGATTAACACAAGATAAGGAGAAATATCATGAAAGATTATTGGGAAGAAACAGAAACGAAAACTAAAAAAATAAATGCAAAAAAAATCGTTTTATCCATTGTTATCTCTATTCTTATTGTTGCCGTCATTGTTGTAGTGTCATTATATTTGACAAACGATAAGGTTAGAAATTGGATTGATGTAGAGATATTAAGAAAAGAAATTTCGCAAGATAACATTACGACGATTGAACTAGAAGAAGGAGAAGCATCAAATGTATATGCATTTAATAATTCAATAGGTATATTAAGTAAAAATAAATTATTTTTATATGATTCGACAGGCACAGAAGAAATCAATTTAGAAGTACAAATTACAAATCCTTTATTTGATTCTGCTAATCGATTTTTGATCATTGGAGAATCTAATGGACAAAAAATCTATATGATTGAAGATAAAAAAGTTATATGGGAAAATGAAGTAGAAGGTAATATTTCTAAAGTATATGTTAATAAAAATGGATATGCAGCAGTTATTATGACAGGAACAAGTTATAAAAGTGAAGTTCAAGTATTTGATCCAGAAGGTAATTCTTTATTTATTTCATTTTTATCATATACGATGGCAGTAGATGTAACAATTTCAAATGATAACAAATATTTAGCAATTGCAGAAGTAGATACATTAGGAACCATCATCCAATCTAATGTAAGAATTACTTCCATAGAAAAAGCCAAAACAGATCCTTTTAATTCAATTGTAAAAAATTATAAAAGTGAGTCCAATAAATTATTAGTTAATATTACTTATCAAGATAAGGATAGAATCGTATGTATGTATACAGATACAATTAATATCATAGAAAATGATCAAGAATCTGTCATATTTGATAATAAAGACAAAAAAATAACAGCACAATCGATTAATTTGCAAAATTATTTTACGACAGTTGAAGAAGAATCCTCTGGAATTTTTTCTGCAAATTCTGTGATTCACTTAATAAATGTAGAAAGTAAAAATATTCAAGATTATACAATAGATACAGCTATCAAGCAAATTTATGCAAATGGAAATACAATTGCATTAAATTTAGGTACAGAAGTTGAATTTATCAATACAAGTGGATGGCTTGTTAAAAGATATATGGCTAATCAAGAAGTGACAAATATTACAATATCAGATAGTATAGCGGGAATTATTTATAGAGATAAAATAGAAATTATTAACTTATAGAAAATGGAGCATAATCATGTATCAGAAAAATATATTTTACTAAAAAACAACATGAAACTTTAAGTTACTTAGGCTCAAAGTGAAAATAAGATTTAATATTTTATTTTCAAAAAAAGTATTAGATATCACAAAAATAGGAGGAAAGAAATGAACATTGTTGTAGATTTTATCATTATAGCCATGATTTTATTATCAACTTTTTTAGCTTATAGAAAGGGATTTATTACATTAGCCATACAGTTAGTTGCTTTTTTTATTGCAATTATTTTAACTTTATTATTATATAAACCAATTTCAAATCTTATCATTAATGTGACAGCTATTGATGAAACCATTCAAAATGCAATTTTAGAAGAAGCAAATGATATGATAGCAAATGATGAAAAAGGAGAAAATCAAGTAATAGAAACAATACAAAATGATATGTTACCAGAAACAGCAAGAACTATTTCTATTAATATTATAGAAGGATCTGTTATATTGATTTTATATATTGTCATTAGAATTGCTTTAAAGTTTGTTACGGCAATAGCAAACTTTGTTGCAAAATTACCAATATTGAATCAGTTAAATCAATTAGGTGGTATTATTTATGGAATTTTGAGAGGAATTATCATTGTGTATATCTTATTATTACTTGTAAATTTAAGTGGCGAAATTGAACCACAAAATCAAGTTTATACAACCGTTCAAGAATCATATATAGGTAGGGTAATGAATGAAAATAATATTTTAAATATTTTATTTACAAAAGTAAGTGAAAATGAATAATACGGTAACCAATTGGTTACCGTTCAGACCTAAGCATCTTAAGGTAGATGTGATACATGATATTTTTAAGATTCTCGGCTACCCTTCGATTCCCATTTAAGAAATTCTAAAGCAAAAACTATAACAATACCCGGAAACAGGACCCTTTATAGTTTTTGCTTAAGAATTTCTAAAATGACTCCGGTCGCATTCGAATTCTTAAAAATATCATGTATCACATCTACCTTAAGATGCTTAGGTCTGAAAGTAACACCAATTGTAATGGAAATTTTTAAAATTTGTCTTTATTTGTTGATTTTTGATAAGATATTTGCTATACTGATTACATGATTTTTTAGGAGTGGATTATTAGTGAGTAATGATAAAGTAAACAAAAGACAAAAATCAAATGGTAAAGATTCAAATACAAAACAAAAAACTAAAAAGAAAATGAAATTATGGAAAAAAATATTTCTAGTCATTATATTAATTCTATGCATTGCTGGAGGCGTATTTGCATATAGAGTTCATAAAAACGGAGGAGGCTTATCTGGTATGTTGGCAACTGTGGTAGGACATGACGAAAATACTAGAAAAAGTTTAGGTGAACTTCAAGTACTATTGATGGGGGTAAGTACAGATCAAGAAGGAGTGGCTTTAACAGATACAATTATAGCAGCCTCATATAACCCTAATACACAAAAAGCAGTATTATTATCAATACCTAGAGATTCTTTTACAGGAAAAAATACAAAAAAAGCGGTGGCTTCTGATAAGATTAATGCTATCTATAATATGACGAGACAACCAAAAAAAACGTTAGAAGCTGTAAACGAGTTAACAGGATTAAATTTGCAATATTATGCAATCGTACAAACAGAAGCACTAATAGAATTAGTAGATGCCATAGGACCAATTGAATATTATGTTCCTACAGATATGAATTATGATGATACATCACAGGATTTGCATATTCATTTTGTAGAAGGTCTTCAAGAAATAGATGGTCAAGAAGCAGAAGAATTATTAAGATTTAGAAAAAATAATGATGGAACAAGCTTTCCTGAAGAATATGGCGATAATGATATAGGAAGAATGAGAAATCAAAGAGAGTTTATTACAGCAGTTGTAGAACAAACTGTTAAATTAGAAAATATAACAAAATTAGGTTCAATATTAGATATTGCAAGTAGAAATCTAATAACCAATTTGAATTTTGATGTCTTAAAAGACTATTTACCATATGCAGTAGAATTTAGTACAGAAAATTTACAAACAGCATCACTACCAGGAACTGTACCTAACATAAGTGAAACCAACAATGTTAGTATTTTTGTGGTAGATAAAGAAAAAACAGAACAATTGGTAACAGAATTATTTTACCCAGAAAAGTTGCTAGAAGAAACAAATGAAAATGTAACCAGCACAGATGGAAATACAACGACTACTACAGCTACCAATTCCAATATAAAAATAGAAGTATTAAATGGAACGAATGATGGTAAACGACTTCAAGAAGTTGTCAATAAATTGAATGAAAAAGGATATAATGTTACGAGAACAGGAGTAGAAGAGATAAATTCAGTAAGCAAAACGATTATTGCTAATAAGAAAAATGTATCATCTGCAATCATGAATGATATACAAGAAACTGTAGGAATAGGGACAATTTCTGATAAGAGTGCAGGAGGGAGTTCTAGTAAAGTAGATGTTACCATTATCATAGGAAAAGATTATCAATAAGAAATCTACAATTATCATCATTAGTTGATAAAGTGAATGTAGAAGGATGTATATATGATTACAGTATGATATTTCATGTAAACAAAGGGGCAGACAAGTGTTTTACGCGTCTGCCCTTAAAATATATTTTGACTATTTTTCTTGGTTTTATTTGAAAAAAATATTTTAAAAGTTACCAAACATACAATTAGTAAACCAGCAACTTGTGCTATTAGTGAAATTAGGTGCGAATTTTCTACAGAATGTGTGGCAATTATATCTGATTCATACGAAATTCCATCAATTGTATAAATGGCTTTTCCTAGTATATCTCCCGCTGCAATTGGAGCAGATATATTTGGGTTTAATTGAATTTCTGGAAGATAATTTGTTTCAAAATCTGCATTATTAATCAGTGCATGAATAGGATCAGCAAATGCTAAATCTAGTAATCTTGTAGAAGGGGAACCATTTGTTACTTCAATGGAAGTAATAATATCTCCAGGATTTGCAATATTTTTTAAAGAAAATTGATTAAATCCATATTCATATAAAGATATACTGTCTATAAATCTTGAAGAGATACCATCATTTGAAAGTGTTCCACCTAATATCACACAAGTAAGTTCCAAGTCGTTTTTATAAGCACAAGAAACTAAACATCTACCTGCTTCTGTAGTAAAACCAGTTTTACCGATTGTGACATAACTATAATAGTTTGGACTATCAGGAAGAATTAATTGATTCGTAGAGGTATAAGATCTAACATCTGATTTATTTGTTGCAGGAATAGAACAAGATATACTACCAGCAATTCTCCTAAAGTCATCATTTTGAATACAGTATTGCATAATTTTAGCTAAATCATAAGCTGTTGTATAATGATCATCTTCTTGCAAACCATATGGATTGGTAAAATGTGTATTTGTTAGACCTAATTCATTTACTTTCGTGTTCATCATAGAAACGAAGCTTTCTACAGATCCTCCAACATATTCTGCTAGTACATTTGCAGCATCATTTGCTGAAAGAACTAATAACATCTCGAGCAATTGCTCTACAGTAAATTGTTCTTCATTTTGAATTTCGGCAGTTACATAACCTTCTGGAATATACCTAATTGCTTCATAACTTGCGGTTACCATTTCATCTAAGTCGCAATTTTCTAAGACCAAGATAGCTGTTAAAATCTTTGTTGTACTAGCTGGGAACATTTTTTCATTTGCATTTTTATCATATAACACTCTATTTGTTTCATTATCAATTAAAATAGCAGCTCTAGAAGCGATTTCTGGTGCATTTGCAATATTTACTGCATAAACAAAATTTAAATTTGGTAATAATACGGCGAATATCAAAAAAAACAGTATTAAAAATTTTTTAACATGTATTGTCATTTTATGAACTCCTAATAATGAATTTATTAATCATATTCATAGTAATACTATATAGTATTTTGTCGAAATTTGCAATCCTATTTTTATTTTATATAAGAGATAGGTTTATAGGTAAAACCTTTCCAAAAAACCTAAATATATGTAAGGAAGGAAGAAAGGTATATATTCATTATATACCAAAAGAATATAATGTATGAATTTCATAAAAAACAAAAAATAATCATTGCCATTATAGGAACAATCATTATCATTGCCTTTTTATACTATATCTATGCAAAGGGAAATGATCATATTATTTCTACAGAAGAGATAACAGAAGGAAATATATTAGAAAATTCAAATAAAATAGAAGCAAATAAAGAAAAAAACAACCAAATTATCATTCATGTGTCAGGAGCAGTCAATAAAGAAGGGATTGTGGAGTTAGAAGAAAATAGTAGAATTTCAGATGCTATAAACAAAGCCCAAGGATTAAAGGAAAATGCAGATACAAGAAATATAAATTTAGCATTTAAATTAGAAGATGGTATGAAAATTTATATACCAACAGTAGAAGAAACAGCAAAACAGAAAGAACAAATTCAAAATGAAAATTTGACAGATGAAACTTCAAAATATGTAACGTCATCAAGTGGAGTAGTTCAAGAGGAAGAAGAAAAGGGGCAAAGCAGAACGAATGATAAAATAAATATTAATACAGCAACACAAACGGAATTAGAAGCATTACCAGGAATAGGACCATCAACTTCATTAAAAATAGTGAATTATCGAAAAGAAAATGGTAAGTTTACATCAATAGAAGAGATAAAAGAAGTTAGTGGAATTGGTGATGCCAAATATGAAAATATCAAAGATTTAATTTGTGTGGAATAAGGTTTGAATTATAACAAAATAAAAGTTACCGTTCACAGCTTCATCAATGCCCCTAGAGGCTTATGTTTTTTCTAGATTTCATAAATTTCTCGGCTCAATACAAATAACAAGAAACTCTAAAATCATTTTATGGCACCCTTTCACTTAGTCCTCGCTACGCTCGACGCGAACATTTTCCATAAAATGATTCAAGAGTTTCTAATTATTTTCCAATCACATTCGAAATTTTATTCAATCTAGAAAAAACATAAGCCTCTAGGGGCATTGATGAAGCTGTGAACAGTAACCTAATAAAATTGTGCAATTGAGAAATTTTGTGAAAAATACTTGACAATGAAAAAAAACTATAATAAAATGTTAGCACAAACTAACAAGAAAGGAAACATAAAATCATGAAATTAACCAATTCTCAAGAAGAATACTTAAAAACTATATATATTTTAGAAAAAAGTAGTGAAAAAGTTAGGGTAACAGATATTGCAAAAAAATTGAAAATTACAAAACCAAGTGTAAATAGAGCCATTAAAAATTTACGAGATTTAGATTTGATAGAATATCAAGTGTATGGAGACATCAATCTAACATATCAAGGAGAAGAAAAAGCAAAAGAGATTATAAGAAAGCAGGACATTATAAAAATGTTTTTAGTAGATGTATTAGATGTAGATGAAAAAGATGCTGAAGAAGAAGCTAAATCTATGAAACATATTATGTCTCCAGACACAACAAAAAAACTAGAAAAATACATTAGCAAAATTATGAATTTAGGAGATTTAGACTGTGATTATGATAAAAATAATCCAAAATGTCAAAATTGTATAAAAATAACCATAAAAAATAGATTAAACAAGAAAAATGTATGTTAAAAGAATGAATGATTATGAAAATAACAAATCTTGATAGAAGCAATCTTTCTAAAATAAAAAACAAAAAAATGAAAATATCAAGAGATAGTTGTTCATTTATAGTAAGGGGAGGTAAATATGATATTAGAATTACAAAATATAAGTTTTGAAAGAGATCATAAAAAAATATTAAACAACATCAATTTAAAAATAGATTTAGGAAAATTTATTGCGATAACAGGACCAAACGGATCTGGGAAATCAACATTAGTCAAAATGATAATGGGAATTGAACAACCAGATTTAGGAAAAATTATCTTTGAAGGAAAAGATATTACCAATATGAACATTAATGAACGAGCAAAATTGGGAATTAGTTTCGGATTTCAACAACCAGTTAAGTTTAAAGGTATCACAGTTTATGATTTATTAAAAATAGCAGCACATAAAAAAATAACCAAAAAAGAAGC
>CAMLUB010000027.1 GCA_946486515.1 uncultured Clostridium sp. | reverse complement strand
AAAAAATACTAAGGAGGTAATTCCTATGAGTGAAGATAAAAAAATAGAAATTGTATCAGGTGATGAAAACGATTTAGAAATATCTCCTGTGCATGACCATATTAGCCCAATAAAACCAAAAAACACAGATGATAAAAAACCTAAAAATATTGTTATTCCTAAAGAAAAAAAAGAGGAAGACAAAAAATAGAAATCAATTCATCTTTAGTGCAATTCAGAATAGAATGCTGGAAAAGTATGAAAAATAATATATCAACCTTTCCAGCATTTTATTCTGAATTGTAACCATCTTTACAATGATTTAAAAGAAATGATTCAAAGGAACACATACTTTGACTATTTTTAAAAATCCTTGTATAATGATATTATGTTTATTTAATAATGAAAGGAACTTATTATATGAATACTCGATATATATCAAAACTAGAATTTAATAAAGTATTAGAAAATTTAAGCAAGTATTGCTCTACTGATTTAGGAAAAGAGCTGGCTTTAAATTTACAAATATATAATGAAGTTAACATTGTAAAACAAAAATTAGCCGAAACAGAGGAAGCTGTAAATTTAGTCTATAAGAATTCAATTCCTTCTTTTTATGATATCCAAGATATTCATATTTACTTAATCAATCTAGAAAGTTCTCAGAGTTTAACAATAAAAGGATTATTAGACTTGAATACCATTTTTCTATGTAGCAGAGATTTGAAAACTTATTTTTCAAAAGACTATATTGATAAAAATGATTTTCCAATTCTAGAAGGGTTATTTTCTAGCTTGTATACCAATGAAGGTGTTATCTCTAAAATTTCCTCTTCTATTATTGATGAAAATACCATAGATGATAAAGCTTCTCCAGAATTACAAAAAATTAGAAAGAAAATCAGAAACTTAGAACAAGATATTCGTTCTAAATTAAATTCGATGATTCACTCTTCATCTTTTTCTAAATATGTTCAAGAAAATGTAGTAACCATTCGAAATGACCGATTTGTAATTCCTATCAAAGAAGAATACAGAAGTCAAGTAAAAGGATTTGTGCATGATGTTTCTAATGCTGGTTCTACCTTATTTATAGAACCTATTTCTATCTTTGAATTAAATAATGAAATTAATCAATTACGATTAGAGGAGGAAGTAGAAATCGAAAAAATATTACAACAATTAACTTCTCTTTTCTATCCATATATAGAAGAGCTAAAAACAGATATGGAAGTCATTGGTACTTTAGACTTTATATTTGCAAAAGCAAAATATTCTAAAGCGATTTTAGGAATCACACCCATTATCAATACGAACAAAGAAATTCATCTAATCAATGCAAGACACCCTTTAATTGACAAAAGTAAAGTTGTTCCCATTTCTATAGAACTTGGAAAAGATTTTTCTACACTATTAATTACTGGACCTAATACAGGTGGAAAAACAGTTACTTTAAAAACGGTTGGACTTCTAACTTGCATGGCTTGTAGTGGCTTAAATATTCCAGCTGATGAAAAATCTAGTATATTTGTATTTGAGCATGTCTTTGCAGATATCGGTGATGATCAAAGTATTGCTGATTCTTTAAGTACATTTTCTTCTCATATGACAAATATCGTAGATATTACAAAACACGCAAATGAAAATTCTTTAATTTTAGTAGATGAATTAGGTTCTGGAACTGACCCCGTAGAAGGTGCCAATTTAGCCATTTCTATATTAGACTATTTTAAAACAATTGGCTCTCTTACTATTGCAACTACACATTATCAAGAATTAAAAAAATATGCTATGACTACTTCTGGATTTGAAAATGCTTCTGTTGAATTTGATGTTGAAACCTTATCTCCTACTTATAAGCTATTAATTGGAGTACCAGGAAAAAGTAATGCTTTTGCAATTAGTCAAAAATTAGGTTTAGATACATCTATTATTCAAAAAGCCAAAGAGCTGATGTCTTCAAATGATATCACTTTTGAAGAACTTTTAAAAAATATCTATGATGATAAACAATTGATTCAAAAAGAAAAAGAGAAAATCCTTGTAGAATCTGAACAAATCAATAGATTAAAAGAAACATTACAAAGAGATAATCTTGAAAAAGAAAAGCAAGAAAAAGAAATCATTAATAACGCAAAAATTAAAGCTAGAAATATCTTATTAGAAGCCAAAGAAGATGCTAATGAAATTATTAAAGAATTGTCAAATATAAAAGATTCTACAGAAATTAGTACTTTGAGAAATTCTTTAAACGAAAAAATAAAAGACATAAAATTAGAACCAACTGTTTCTGAAAATATTTCTAACACCAATTCTCTTTTTAAAGAAGAAGTTCAACCTGGAAAAAAAGTATTTGTTACTTCACTTAACCAAAATGGAATCATTCTTTCCCATGTTTCTAAAAATAATGAAGTTCAAGTACAAATTGGAAGTATGAAAATGAATGTAAAATTGGATGTTTTACAAAATGCAAAAACTGTTCAAAATGCTAACACTTCTAAAAACATTCATTCTTCTACTCACATTTCTAAGAGTAAACATATAAATCCAGAAATCAATGTGATTGGTATGAATGTCGAAGAAGCCAATTTTGTCATTGATAAATTTCTAGATGATTGTGCTATTGCAAAATTAGAAACAGTTAGAATTATTCATGGAAAAGGTACAGGAAAACTAAAAAATGGTATTCACCAATTTTTAAAAAACAATTCTCATGTAAAATCTTTCCGATTAGGTACTTTTGGTGAAGGTGAAATGGGTGTAACGGTTGTGACACTAAAATAACTATCCATAAATACGTAAAAAATAATGGTTTGAATTTATTTATATGTTGTATACAAAAAATGTTATATATGGTTAATATGAAAATCGATTTTTCTATTCAATAAGAAAGGCGTGCGTTAACGAAATCAAAGATTTCGACGCACACATGTGAAGACTGCTTCGCAGTACTTCACAAATATAGGAAGCCTAACCTTGTTGTATACGGAAAAATCCACATAGGGTCAAGATAAAAGTCGATTTTTCCTATACAATAAAAAAGCGAATCGTATAAATCATTTTGACCAATTCTCGGCTACCCTACATTACGTTTAACAAATTCTAAAAAGAAAACCATAACAATACCCGGAAACAGGACCCTTTATGGTTTTCTTTTTAGAATTCATAAAACTATTTCGGTCACATTCGAATTGGTCAAAATGATTTATACGATTCGCTTTTTTTACAAATTTAAATCATTATTTTTACATATTTATAATTATGCAGTTTATTTCTTTTTACTTTTATCTTTACTTTCTTCTAATTTCTTTTTCGATAAATCGTTTTCAAATTTTGTTGTTATACCAAATAAAGTTAATAAATATACCAAAATTACCATAGGAATTGTTAATCTTCCAATTGGTATTCTTGTAATAGCAATCACACTAAACAATAGCACTTGCGCTAATACCATAATTCCTATACTTTTTGCAATTACCTTTGCTATATTTAATTTGTAATAACGAATACCTAAATAAATTAATACAATAACAACTGCAACTACAAATGGAAGGATATATGGTTTGATAATATCTCTTCCTCTTGTATGCCCTATATCTTCTACTGTTGTATCTTCTGCTGTTAATTCTGTTCCATATTTTTCATTGACTTTTGTAATTAAATTATTTTTTTGTTCATCTGATATAGAAGTGGTTGTAATAGAAACAGAATCTTCAAAAACTTCTACTTTTTGTATCATAACTTTTTGATTTCCAAACACTTCATCTGTTATTTGTCTAATATCTGATATATTAAATTCTGTTTTCAAATATAATTCCACTCTTTGCGTATCTTGATATTTTAAATCAAAGTTAAATCCTTTTACAGCAATCATGACAATTCCTGCTATGATTACCAAGGTAATTAATATAATTTTTAGTTGCTTACTTTTTATGAATTCTTTCATCTGTAAATACCTCCTATTTTTCTGCTTTTATTTTTAACATTGTAGCTGTAATCAAATAATTATATAAGGCAATTAAAGCAATTCCCCAGAACATTACCATTCCAAAACTACTAATCGTTGTCCAATTGATAAAACAAAATACAATTACAGATATGCAAATTGGTATTAGTTTCATAAAGAATTCTTTGTAGCTTTCTTTTATTCCTTCTTTTACAGTTTCTAATTTTTTATTATCTTCACTTTTCTTAATTGTTGATAATATTTTATTAATAAATATATAGTTTAATATAATCGTTACAATAATTCCGACAATTCCTTGAATAGATACACTAACATTTGTATATCGAATTACTAATAGGTATAAACTAACTAATCCAATAAATGAAATTACTGAGAACAAACCATTAGCTTTATATCTAATAATAAATATAACAAATCCTATTAGAAGCACAATTCCAACAGCTATAGCTAAATATGCAATATATGTATTAGTTATGTCTGATAATATATATTCATTTAACACAATATCATATTGTATTGGTAATTTTCCTGAATCTAAGACACTAGCTATAGATGAAGCTTGTGATATATTGTCTTGTAAATTATCTATATTTGTTGTAGCACTTCCCATAGATAATTGTAGTTTACCATTTTCTATTGGTTCATCAAAACTGGTTGTCATGATTTCTTCATCATCAATTTTTAATGTTATTTCCTTTGTTGTTTCTGTACTATCTTCAGTTGTATTTGCATTATCCGTTGTTGTGTTTTCAGTTTCTGTATTTGTTGTATTTTCTGAAGTTGTATTCGTATCTTCTGAAGTTGTATTCGTAGTATCTGTATTTTCTACATATGTGTTACTAATATTTTCTAACTTTTTACTACCTTCCTTATTGAATTCTATATTTAAATAAACTGTTGTTCCACTTGATGTAGAAGAATTTGAGCCATACATAACATTTACTTTTTTGATGTCATCATTATTCATTAATACTTCTTTTGTCTCTGCATCTATCATTTCAAAATTACCAACAGTATTTATATTGCTTATTAATCTGTCTGTTATGTCATTTTCTGGAATTTGAACTAAAATATCTCCTGTTTCGTTATCTACAGATATTTCATATTCACCTACCCCTTGTAATTTTAATCTATTGGCTATAATTTCTTTTGATTTTTCATAATTTTCTGCTGTTAAGATATCTTGACGATTATTTGGTAAACTTTCTTTTGTATATCCTTTTTCTGCTAATTGTTCATCTGTCATCTCTTCATCTGTTTCTACTTCATTTCCATCAGCATCTTTTATCACATCTGTACTTTCTTTATTCACTGATAATCTTACATATCTAGCACCATCTAAATCCATATCTAATGCATAGTCTCTTACTTGGTTTTCCATTCTATTTTGTACTTGTGTATATACTCCAAAAAATGAAACCATTGTTATTAAGATAATTAATACAATCATTGTGATTATTTTTATTTTTTTCATTGTTCTCTTTCCTTTCATTCTTATAATAATTTTGTATTATTGATAATTAGTTCAAACCAAATTTTTAAATATTTTGCTGCATATTTACTCATCATTGTTCTATCCATAAATATTTCGAAATAATCTAAAACAGGACATAATTTCGTATCTATTGTTAAATTAAATACCACTTTTCGTTCTTTAGTATTTAATTCTAAATTGGCATTGGTTACAGCATAATTTACTCTATCATGAATATCAAAGGTCGATAAATTTTGATTTGTTACTCTATCCCTGTGTACATCTGATTTGTCCGCCAATATTAAAGCTGCTGATATATCACTCACTGCTGTTCCTGTTTTTTCATCATGATTTCCGATTGCCATCATAATTTCTGTTCTTTCTTCTACTGGCATTCCCATATCTTTTAAAATATTAAATGCCATAATCGCTCCACTATGTGCATGATCCACTCGATTTACACAATTTCCAATATCATGTAAATATCCTGCAATTTTAGCTAGCTCCATTGTTCTTTCTGGATATCCTAATTTTTCTAAAATATCTCCTGCTCTTTTTGAAACAATAGAAATATGTCTGTGACTATGCTCTGTATATCCGAAGACCATCTAACTGTTTTTGTGCACCTTTTATTAAGGCTTCCACTTCTTCATTCTTTCTAACATCTTCTAAAGTAATCATTCATATCCTCCTTATCGTTAGTCTTTATAGATTTTATATTAAATTGTAAAAAATATCAACTGTTTTTAGGAATAATCACGAAAAAACTATATGTTTATCTGACAATTTTTGACACAATTTTGTTCTGGATCGTAAAATCTTAAGATAATGATACCAAATTTTTTTGCTTTTTTCTCCATTGTATAGTATGATAAATATATCTTTTTTTATCATTATGAAATTAATTTTGGGAGGAAATTATGATACACAATATACCAGAATGTCTATATCATTACTTAATAGAACAATATATAGAAAACTTAACAAATACTATCTTAGATGGTTATTCCAAGAAAAGACCTGTCACTTTAAGAGCAAATACTTTAAAAACAAACATTGAAGATATAAAATCTACTTTTGATCATTTACATTTTGCATATAGGGAAGTTAATTGGTATAAAGATGCTTTGATAATGGAACATATATCAGAAGAACAAATGAAACATTTAGAAATCTATCAAAATGGAGAAATCTATTTACAAAGTTTATCTTCTATGATACCACCACTTGTCCTATCTCCTAAAGAAGATGAAAACATTCTAGATATGGCTGCTGCTCCTGGTGGTAAAACAACACAAATGTTAGCTCTTTCCCAAAATAGAGCATTTATAACTGCTTGTGAAAAAAATAAAATTCGAGCTGAAAGATTGCAATACAATTTGAATAAACAAAGCGCTAATCGAGTAAATGTGATGATAAAAGATGCCAGACAATTGGATGACTTCTTTTCTTTTGATAAGATTCTTTTAGATGCTCCATGTAGTGGTAGTGGAACCATTTCTACATTTGATAAAAAATTGGAAACTACTTTTACTGAAGATTTAGTGAATCGTTCTTCAAAAGTTCAATCTGATCTGTTAAGAAAAGCCATTACTTTGTTAAAACCTGGTCATGAAATGGTATATTCTACTTGCTCTATTTTATCTAAAGAAAATGAGCAAATTTTGCAAACGTTTCTTGATTTGAAACTAATTGAAATTTTACCAATTGATGTTTCTGTTTTCACAGATGCTATATTGTTACCTACTTCTATTCAAGGCACTTTATGCATTTGTCCATCTCAATTATATGAAGGTTTTTTTGTGGCAAAATTAAGAAAGTTGACAAAATGAGTAACCTTATGGCAAAGTGAAGTTCTCATCTAGAAAAAATCGATTGCTTTTCTATAGAAAGAAAAAACAACTTATAAACTTTCTAGTTCGTAAGTTGTTTTTATTTGGAGCAGGTAGTGGGAATCGAACCCACGTCATCAGCTTGGAAGGCTGAGGTTCTACCATTGAACTACACCTGCATGACTCTTGACATTTATAAATTATACTGGTTTTTCTTTTTCTTGTCAATACTTTTTAAAAAATTTCGTAAATTTTATCTATTTTTTATTTACAAATCCTTACAACTAATATACAATAAGGTTGGGACAAATCTCGCTTTGCGAGAACTATTCTCTACTTTTTTAATTTAACTACATGTATTTAAGTTCTCGAAAAAGCGTAAAGATTTGTCGACGCGAAAAATTGCATAGCAATTTTTCTGTGCAATGTTGTTTTTTTGTTGAATAGGAAAAAGCCATTTTTCCTATTCAATAAAAAATCACTTTTTATATCATAAAAAAAGTAAAAAATGGTAACACTAAGAAAAAATTTTGGAGGTAACAAATGAAAAATATAAATGAATTAAATTATAAAGATTTAAAATTTTCTTGTAATCCAGATGTCTTTAAATTTGAAACAACAGAAGAATTAGAACCTATACAAGAAGGTATCGGTCAAGATCGAGGAATAAAGGCTTTAGAATTTGGAATTCAAGTTGATGTAAAAGGATATAATTTATATCTAGAAGGTCATAGTGGAGTAGGAAAAACTATGTATACTAAAAATTATTTAGAAAAAGTTGCTGCTAAAAAGAAAGTTCCTTCTGATTGGTGCTATATATATAATTTTGAAAATCCAAATGAACCAATTGCTGTTGAACTACCTGCAGGTCAAGGAAAAGAATTCAAAGAGGCAATGGATGGATTTATTAAAGAAATCAAAAAAGATATCCAAAAAACATTTAATGCAGATGATTTTGAAAAAGAAAAAGCTTTAATTAAGCAAGAATATGAAACCAAAAGAGCTGCCTTACTGGAAAAATTGAACATAGATGCAGGAAAATATAATTTTTCTGTAAAATCTGCACAAAATGGTATTTATATGACCCCTATGGTAGATGGTAAACCAATTGAAGAAGAAGAATTTGATAAATTAGATGCATCTATTAGACAAGAATATGAACAAAATTCTTTAATTGTACAAGAACAAATTATGAATGTGATTGGACAAATAAAAGAAATCGAAAGACAATCTGACAAAAAAATATCTGAGTGGCAATCTAATGTTGCACTTTTAACTGTTAATGTGCATATTAATTACTTAAAATCAAAATATAAAAGAAATAAAAAAATCAATAAATTTTTAACAGATGTAAAACAAGATGTTTTAAAAAATATCTCTACCTTTTTAGAAGATGATACCAATCAACATAATTCTTCTGCTCAGCAAAATCCAACCATGAAAAAACTTGACCCTACCTTAAATTATAGAGTAAACTTATTTGTCGATAACTCTACTCGTGAAGGTGCCCCTGTTATCATGGATACTAACTACTCTTATCACAATATTTTTGGTTCATTAGAATATGAAAACTATTATGGTTCTTTAAAAACAGACCATACCATGTTAAAAGCAGGATTAATGCAAAAAGCAAATGGTGGATATATTATCTTTCAAGCAAAAGATTTATTATCCAATAATATGTGTTATGAAGCTTTAAAAAAAGCTTTAAGGGTAAAAAATATAGGAATTGAAAATACAGCTGATCAACGTTCTTCTATGGTATTAGTTTCTTTAAAACCTGAGCCAATTCCTTTAAATCTAAAAGTTATTTTAATAGGAAATGCTACTATTTATCAAACTTTATTAGCCATGGATTCTGATTTTAGAAAACTATTTAAAATAAAAGTAGAATTTGAAGACGATGCTCCGATTACAGAAGATAACGTTAACAAATTAGCAAGAATTGTTCATGGCTTTTGTACTCATGAAGAATTACCCCATTTTGATAGAAATGCTATGGCAAAACTTGTTGAATATGCCTCTAAGCTTGCTGGTAGCCATCATAAACTTTCTACACGTTTTGATGATTTAATCCAAGTTGTTGGTGAATCTGCCACATGGGCTAAATTATCTAGATCAAAAGTTGTTACAGAAAAATTTGTACAAAAAGCCCTAGATGAAAGAATTGATAGAGTAAAAAAATATGATGCAAAATATATGGAAATGATAAAAGAAAATTCTTTGCTAATCAACACTTCTGGATTTGAAGTCGGAACTTTAAATGGATTAACCATTATGAATATGGGAGATTATAGTTTTGGAAAACCTGCTAAAATAACCGTAAACACCTATACAGGAAAAAGTGGTGTCGTCAATATTGAAAGAGAAGTTGAAATCTCTGGTCCTTCTCATTCGAAAGGTGTTCTAATTCTTACAGGATACTTAGGAGAAATGTTTGCACAAGATATTCCTTTATGTTTAACCGCTAGTATTTGTTTTGAACAGTTATACAATGGTGTTGACGGAGATAGTGCTTCTAGTACAGAATTATATGGATTACTTTCTAGCCTTTCTGGAATTCCAATCAATCAATCCATTGCTGTTACAGGTTCAGTCAACCAAAAAGGGCAGATTCAACCAATCGGTGGTGTTAATGAAAAAATAGAAGGATTTTTCCAAATATGTAAAATGCGTGGATTAACTGGTGAACATGGTGTTATGATTCCTGTTCAAAATGTGGATAATTTACAATTATCAGATGAAATTATCGAAGCTGTAAAAAATAAACAATTTCATATTTACGCCATTTCAACTATAGAAGAAGGTATTGAAATTTTAACAGGCGTTCCTGCTGGAAAGAAAGATAAAAATGGAAAATTTCCTGCTGGTACCATTAATGATTTAGTTTATAAAAAATTAGCAGCATATGCTAAAATAGATTGTCCCATTGGGGACGTTTCTGTTTAGGACATTTTGAGGGATTTTGGGGACGGACTCAATTTTCCCTTTTTTGATAAAATTAAAAAAGAAAAATATAGAATATAAAAAATGAAACGATTTTGCGTATCTAAATTTGAAATTAGAAATTCTAAAGAAAAACATGAGGAATGCTCATTTTGCTTAAGATTTACAGCAACAATGAGAGAGGCGCGTGTTTTTCTTTTAGAATTTCTATGAAAATTTAGCTTATACAAAATTGTTGAATGACTTTATATTCTATATTTTTCTAATATTAAAAAGGAAAATTGAGTCCGTCCCCAAAATCCCTCAAAATGTCCTAAACAGAAACGTCCCCAATGGGACACACTGGATATTAAAATATATTTTGCAAGTTAAAAGAATATTTATCTTCAATATGATTTAATATATAAATTCCTTCATTAATTTCTTTTGTTGCATTGTCATACTCTTTTAAGTCTAGATAAGTTTTTATATTCTCCAAAATTCTTGAAACTTTTTCAAGTTCTTCATGTTCTATATAATATGCTAATTTCGAAAACATTTCTTCCCATTGCTTATCAATTTCTTGTTGACGTTTTCCTATCTCTTCTTCTTTTATTTCTTCTTGATTCATCTCTTCTCTTAAATTAGTCAATTTTTCATTAATATTTTCTATAGAATCCTTACTATATCCCTGTGTAATTCCATTTCCAACAAATATTAAAATCAGTATAATCGTACAAATGATAAATTCCTTTAACATTTTATTTTCCTTCTTTCTTTTGACAAAAGATTTGATTTTTTCCATCAATTGTCACAATTAATGCCTCTTCTGGTTTTATTTTAAAAGGTATTAATTGTTTTTCTAACCATTTCGCATTTTTACCTAATTTTTCTAAATTTTTATACATTACTTTTCCATCAATGACTAAATCATATGGTATTCCTTCATATTCTGGTACAATTTGAAAATCTTCTGGTGTTGTTCCTCTTTTTTCTGGTTTTTGAATGACTGTTACTTCCCCACTTGTTTCTAATATGGCATATTCTACATCACCTAAATTAAAAATATTATTTCTTCTAAGTCTTTCTTGTAATTCATTAATTGTAAATCTCTCTTTTTTTAATACTGCTTCGTCTATTTTTCCCCTATAAATCAATATACTTGGTTTTCCACAAATAAATTTTCTTAAATTGATACTTTTTATGTTTATAACTGAAATCACTAAATGCATTAACAATAGTCCTAAAATCGGCACAATTCCATTAAAAATAGGTATTCCTATTTCTGTCATTGGAATAGATGCTAAATCTGCAATCATAATGGAAATTGCTAACTCGAATGGTTGCATTTGACTAATTTCTCTTTTTCCCATTAATCTCATCACAATTAATACAATTATGTATAAAACAATTGATCTAAAAAACGTTATTAACATATAAACACCTTCATTTTTCTATTCATATGTTTATTTTTTACATTTTTCAATACTTTTATACTTCGTTTTGAATAATTATTATTTTTTTGTAAATACTATTTTTAGAACCTATAAAAATACATGATGATGAATATGGTTTCGCATAATTAAAATATATCTATTATGTGAACAGACTAAGGAGGTTATCTATTATGTCAGAAGCAAGAGAAACCAATACTAAAACAGGAACATCAACAATTTGGCAGATAATTGGCAGATTAATTACAGCTGCTATTGTATTAGCTGTTACTGCCTTTTTTACACCAGGTTTTAGTATTAATAATTTTGCAACTCTTATTATAGCTGCTGTAGCTTTAAGTATTATAGACTATGTAATTGTTAAATTTACAGGATTACATGCTAGTCCTTTTGGTAAAGGATTTGTAGGTTTTGCTTTAGCTGCAATTACTCTATATGTAATTCAATTTTTTGTAGCTGGTTATACTATATCATGGATGGCTGCTATAATAGGTGCTTTAATTTATGGTGTTGTTGATTATTTCCTTCCTGGAAATCAAACAATGCAAT
>CAMLUB010000026.1 GCA_946486515.1 uncultured Clostridium sp. | reverse complement strand
TTGCTCCTTTTTCGATTTTTTCTAATTATAACATTTATTTCCAGAAAATTCATTATAAATTCAAAAAAAGATGACATTGTATTATTATTTTTTACAATTCATCTTTTAAATATGTGAAAATTTTATTTTTATTAAATTGTTGTTAGGAGGAAACCATTGCTATTACTATATTTTAATTTTTCGTCATAAGGGAACAAAATTGTAATGACTAATGCAATTATAGTAATACCATTATTCTTTTTGCTCTTTTGTTCTTTCATTGTAAATTCCCCTTTTCTTTCTTCTTTACTATGTTTATACAATTTTTCATTAGTAAACATGTTTTATTTTTTAATAGTATTTGCATTCTTTTTCTCTTTATTCAATCATTCTTTCTATTTTTTAATGCTCTTACTACCTATTTACAAAAAAATTTTTTCTTTATGTTTTTATTTAATTCAATTTGTGTTGAATTTAGTCAATATATTATCGTATTTTATTTCTTGTTTTAAACTTGAATTTCAATACTCTAAGAATATTTTATTTTCATTTAATTTAAGGACAAATCTCGCTTCGCGAGAACTTTTCTCTACTTTTCTAACTTAACTATATATATTTAAGTTCTCGAAGAAGCGTAAAGATTTGTCGACGCGAAAAATTGCGTAGCAATTTTTCTGTGCAACGTTATTTTTTTGTGTTATAGAAAAAACGATTTTTCCTATAACACAAAAAAAGCTTATCCCTAAGCTTCTTTATTCATTTCTACTAACATGTTATTTATATCATCTAAATTCATTTTATGTGTCACTTCTAATTGTTCTATAAAACTTTTGGTATAACTTGTATTTACATCTAAAACAGTTGCATAAGCAAGATGTTTTTCTAACACAATGACACTTTCTAACGGTTTATCTTCTAATAAAGTATAATCTTCTAAAAACTTTTTATATTTGTCCCATCGTTTCATTTCTTTGGCACCTTTTATAGTGTAGGTACCATCTAGATATTCTCCTTTTCTTAGATAACGTACGATTATTCTCATAAGAGGCTCTAATATAGCAAGTTCAAAAGCTACAAAGAATGGAACAAATATCATTTTAAACATCCCATTACTAAGTTGATTATTTCCAGTTATTGCAGAAAATATAGCTAAAATTATCATGATTGCAATATATAAGAATAAAAATACATTGCTCAATTGTATTTTATTTTCTTTCGTAAAATGATAACTTTCAAATTCTTCTCTTACATATCTTATCCATGTACTCGTATTTATCTTTTCTTTTTTACAAATTCTATCATATAAATATTTTTCATCTTTTTTTAATGTTTCACTATTTTGGTTTGATAATGGCTCTAGTTCATAATAAATTTCTTCTTTCTTTTCTATTTTTAGAAATCCCTTTGCACATAGATTTAATATACATGAAACTAAGTCTTTCTTCTTTTCTATTTTTTGATTTTGCAAATAAGATAATACTGCTGGACTATATTCTACCTCTATATCTCTAATATAAATTCCTTCATCTTTTGATAATTTTACCTTTATTTTATTATATATAGCATTTCCTACTCTTATCACAAGATATCCTATTATTGTAACAGAGGTTAACAGTATAAATCCATTTCCAAATAAACTATTAGCAAATAGAAATGGAATGATTGCAAACATAAGATATAGTGGAATTATTGCTAAAAAAATTTTTTGTGGTTCTATTTTCCTTTTTTTTGCAATTGTAATGATAACACCAATTACAACAAGAAAACCATATATAAACATTGCAAACATTATATAACTTATCATTTTCTTCCCCTTTTATTTTTTCTTTTAGAAATAATTTGTATATTGATTACTGGCTAATTTACGTCCCTTTTATGAACATTGGAGACGGCACAAATTGTTCAAATTTAGAATTTTACATAAAAATGTCCCAAACAGAAACGTCCCCAAAAGGACATTATCCAAACAAACTTAATTGATTACTTTGGCTCATGCCGTCTAAGCATCCAAATTTTTTCAATAATTCTGCTACGGAGTCTCCTACTTTAGATCTAATTTTCATATCATCGATTGACATGAATTTTCCATCTTTTCTGGCATTTTCAATTCCTACTGCTGCTACTGTTCCTAGTCCTGCTATACTGTTTAATGGTGGACGTATTCCATCTTCTTCTACGATAAATTTTGTAGCGCTTGATTTGTATAAATCGATTGGTAAGAATTTGATTCCTCTTTCATACATTTCTAAGACAAGTTCTAATACAGGATACATGGCTTTGTCTTTTTGTGTTGCGTTATTTCCTTGTAAATCAATTTCTTTCATTTTATTTTTTACTTTTTCTTCTCCAAATGTCATGATTTCACTGTCAAATTCGTCTGCTGCTCTGATTGAGAAAAAGGCTGCATAATAGGCTTTTGGCTCATGGACTTTAAACCATGCTATTCTAAACGCATTTGTTACATAGGCTGCTGCGTGTGCTTTGGGGAACATGTATTTTATCTTTTCACAAGATTTGATATACCATTCTGGTACATTATGTTCTCTCATTAAGTCTGTATATTCTTTCCATTTTACTGGGTCTTTTAATGCTTTTCCTTTACGTACGGTTTCCATGATTTTAAATGCTGAGTTTGGTGGTAATCCTTGTTTGATTAAATATATCATAATGTCGTCACGACAACAGATGGCTTCTGTTAGGGTTACTGTTCCATTTTCGATTAAGGTTTGTGCATTTCCAAGCCATACATCTGTACCATGTGATAATCCTGATATACGAATCAGTTCATCAAATGTGGTTGGTCTTGTATCTACCAACATACCTCTAACAAACTTTGTTCCAAATTCTGGTATTCCATAACTTCCTACTTCTGAGCCAATTTGTTTTGGTGTAACACCTAAAGCATCTGTTGAACTAAAAATAGACATGGTTGCTTTATCATCTAATGGTATCTTTGTTGGGTCTATTCCTGTAATATCTTGCAACATTCTAATGACTGTCGGATCGTCGTGTCCTAGTATATCTAATTTTAACAAGTTTTGGTCGATTGAGTGATAATCAAAATGAGTGGTAATAATATCAGAGTTTGGGTCATCTGCTGGGTGTTGTACTGGACAAAATTCATAGATTTCTCTTCCTTTTGGTACAACAATAATTCCTCCTGGGTGTTGTCCAGTTGTTCTTTTAATTCCCGTACAGCCATGGGATATTCTTTTAATCTCTGCTTGATTAATGGGAATATGTCTTTCTTCATAATAATTTTTTACATATCCATACGCTGTTTTATCAGCAACTGTACCAATGGTTCCAGCTTTAAAAGTCGTTCCTTTTCCAAAGATTACTTCTGTATATTTATGTGCTTTTGCTTGATATTCTCCTGAGAAGTTTAAGTCAATATCTGGCTCTTTATCTCCATTAAATCCAAGGAACGTTTCAAATGGAATATCCATTCCGTCTTTATCTAATTTGTGTCCACATTTTGGGCATTCTTTATCTGGTAAGTCAAATCCATTTTTTACGCCATAATCGGTAAAATCGGAATATTTACAATTTGGACATCTGTAATGTGCTGGAAGTGAATTTACTTCTGTAATTCCTGTCATGTTTGCCACAAATGATGAACCAACAGACCCTCTGGAACCTACGATATATCCATCTTCATTGGATTTCCATACCAGTTTTTGAGCAATGATATACATAACGGAAAATCCATTTTTGATAATAGAATCTAATTCTTTATCTAATCTGGTTTGTACAATTTCTGGTAATGGATCTCCATATAATTCATGTGCTTTGCTATATGCAATATCTTTTATGGTTTGTTCACATCCCGGAATATGTGGTGGACATTTTTCTGGTGATATCGGACTAATCTGCTCACACATATCTGATATTTTATTGGTATTGGTAACAACCACTTCATAGGCTTTTTCTTTCCCTAAATAACTAAATTCTTCTAGCATTTCTTCTGTTGTTCTTAAATAAAGTGGTGCTTGGTTATCGGCATCATCATATTTTTGCCCTGCTTCTAAGATACGTCTATAAATTTCATCTTGTGGATCCATAAAATGCACATCACAAGTGGCAACAACTGGTTTATTTAGTTTTTCTCCCAATTCTACAATTTTTCTATTGATATCTCTTAATGCTTCTTCATCAGCAACGGTTCCATTTCGAATTAAGAATTGATTGTTTCCAGTTGGTTGAATTTCTAAATAGTCATAGTCATTGGCAATTGCTTCGATTTCTTCATCTGTTTTTCCAAGCTCAATGGCTTGATATAGTTCTCCTGCTTCACAGGCACTTCCCAATATCAATCCTTCTGAATATTTCTTTAACAAACTTTTTAAGATACGTGGTTTTCTATAAAAATAATGTAAATGTGATAAAGACACTAACTTATATAGATTCTTTAATCCTACATAATTTTTCGCTAAGATAATCGCATGATAGGTTTTTAGCTTTTTATATTCTTCTTTTTTGGCTTCTTCACTGGCTGCTACTCTGTCAATATCTTCTACAATGGTTGCTCCCTTTTTCTTTAACATATCTACCATGACTTTAAATACTTTTACAGTGGTATCTACATCATCCAAAGCACGGTGTGCGACTTCTACTTTAATTCCTAAGTTTTCTGCAATTTTTCCTAATTTATATTTCTTGTAATCTGGGAATAAATCTTTTGCCAAGCTTAACGTGTCTAAATACGTATAATTAAAATCATATCCTAATACTTTGGCATTTTGCTTTAAAAATCCAACATCAAAATTGGCATTATGTGCTACAATTACTGTTTCCTTGTCATCTCCTAAAAAGGCTAATAGTTTTGGAAATACTTTATCAATGGTCTCTGCATCTTTTACCATCTCATCTGTAATGTTGGTAACTTCTGTAACCCTTTCTGGAATGTGTTTTTTAGGATTGACAAAACAGCTAAACTCATCCATCACTTCTCCATTTTTTACCTTCATTACACCAATTTCTGTAATTTTCTCAGTAGTTGCTGAAAATCCAGTTGTTTCCAAGTCTAATACACAATAAGTGGTATCTATGTTTTGTTTCTTGCCATTATATACGGTTTTTGTGTTATCTGGCGCTAGATATGCTTCCACTCCATAAATAATTTTCATATCAGGATTATCATATCCTAATAACTTATGGGCTTCTGGAAATGCTTGCACAACACCATGGTCAGTAATCGCAATTGATTTCATTCCCCATTTTATCGCTCTTTTAATTAAATCTGTTGCTGAGGTCATGGCATCCATTTGACTCATTTGTGTATGCATATGAAGTTCTACTCTTTTGACTTCTGCATGGTCTTCTCTGATTTTCTTTTTAATGCCTTCACCTTCTACAATTGTATTTGCCATAATGGTTAATTCATTTGAGAAGGAATCCATTTGTGCGGTTCCTTCTATTTTTAATCCTTTGGCATTTTTGATTCTTTTAATGACACGTTTACTATTGTCTTTATTTAGAAAAGCTTTACATGTCATACTGCTAGTTCCATCATAGATATCAAAACTAAGTAAGGTTTTTCCAGACTTTAGCTCTCTATCCTCCATATCGATGACTTCACCTTCAATAGAAACTTTTCCATCATCTACATTTAACTCTGCAATTTTCACTAATGGTTCTGTGATGTTTGGATTCATTCCCAAAATAAGTGGTGTACTTTCATCTTCTTCTGGTAATTCTGGAGCTTCCATATGGCTTACCATAATCGTATTTACCATAATCGTTACATCACCAGCATAGGCATCTAATCCTGCTTTTCCAACTGCTTTGATTACTTTTGCATCTTGAATTTTGTCAATCATTTCTTTTCCTTCATCTGCATCTTTTGCAAATGATTTACAAGTAATCGTTCCTGTTCCATCATAAATGTCAAAGATTAGCATGCCTTTTCCAGTTCTCGTTTCACGGCATTCACTTGTTAATACTCTTCCCTCTATCGTAATTCTAGAGTTACTTGCTGTGATATCTTTTATCGCTATTTTATTTTCTTTAGCTTTTGATGGTTTTCCCATAATATATTCTTGTTCTTCTTGAATTGGTACCATATCTTCCATTGGAGGCATTCCATCCATCGCCTCTTCTGGAATATATCCTTCCATATCCATAGGTGGTATATAATCTGGATCATTGTATTCTGGTACATTTCCATATTCATCATAATTTTCATTATTTGCATGTTCTCTTTGTTTTTCTGCATTTAATTCTTCAATATGGGCAATGGCTTTTTCTTCTACTTGTTTGATTTCTTCTCGTATTTCTTCTATTTCTTCTTTGGATAATTGTTCTGTAAGATTTACTTTATATTCTTTTCCAAATAAATTTTTCAAAACCTTTTCTAATTCTTTGTCTGTCTTTTTTGCCTTTAAAAAATCTGCTCCTCGAATATGCATTTTGATATTGACTTCATTTCCATCTACTTCTACATCACTTTTTAATAAAAGCATGGGTTTCATCAATGGATATTTGTGTGACATGTAAGCAATAATATTTCTCCATTCTGTTTTTATGTCTTTTAGTACAACACCTTCATGGTATTTGATAATCATATCAATGTGTTCAAAATGAAATCGATCAATTAAAAATTTTTCAAACATCCATAGTTCTTTGATTTCTATATATTCATCAAAATATAACATGACTTCTAATGTATTTGTCTTTTTGATGACATTTAGTCCTTGGATATTGGCATATTGTATATTGGATTTGGTTTGATAGTCACGAAATATTTCTCCTACTTTTTTTGTTTTTACCGTTTCTTGCATGTATCTTTGCTCCTTTGTTTTGAACTTCTTTATCATTTTTCAGGATTATCTAAATTTATTGACTTTTATTATTTTTATGATATAATATTTGTATAGGAAGGAGAAACCACTATGTGGTTTGCCTCGTGAAGTGTTAAAAACACACATCTTTTTCGGCAAAATACAGATGTGTGTTTTTTTGTATTTTATTTATGTTTACTCATAATTACAACGATTGCTAGAATTAAGGTAAATGTAATGATAGTTATTGATACTAGACTAGCAAATAGTAATTTTATAATCAATAATAAAGTTTCTATTTCTATCATATGCATCACCTCCTATTATGTAGGAGGCAAACCACATCTGTTTTTCTCTTTCCTATGGTTTCTATTATATACTATTTTTTTAACATTTCAAGCGAACAAAATGAAAAAAATAGAAAATCACATATTGACTAACATGATTTTCTATTTCTTATTTTTTTATAATATTCAGTCTATTAAATTCTCCATATATTCTATCAAAAATAATGGTATATTTAAAATTTTATCATCCTTTTTTAAATTATTCATTGATAATCTAATGGATATGTTATTATTAAATTTTTCATTATATTTTGTTAAACTAGCATTACTCGTCGATTTATTAGATTTTACCTCTATTGGTATTATTCTATTTCTATTTTGAATTACAAAATCTATTTCATATCTATCAAAAGTAAAATAATTTGGAACTTCTTCGTAAAGCATTGTTAGCATATTTAATACATAATTTTCTGTAAAAGCACCTTTAAATTCTTCAAATAATTTATCTCCTTCTATCACAATTCTACTATCTAAATTTGCCATTCTTCTAAGTAATCCTACATCATTCATATAGATTTTAAAACAACTTAAATCATGATATGCTTTTAATGGAAAATCTGTCTTGTTAACATGATATACTTTATATATCAAATTCGCATCATTTAACCAGTTTAAAGCACTTTCATATTCTCTTGCACGTGCTCCCTCTTTTATGGTTTGATATAAAAACTTCTTGTTTTCCTTTGCCAATTGTGATAGTATACTATTCCATATTAAAGAAATCTTATTTGCTTCATGATTTTGCGTATGTTTTGAAAAATCACTTTCATAGGCTTTTAATATATTTTCTTGTATAGCATTTACGAATTCCATATTTTTTTCATTTACCCATGAGTACACAGCTTCTGGCATTCCTCCAATAATAAAATATGCTTTTAATTTTTCCTCTAATTGATTAAAAAATATTTCTGGAATATTTTCAATTTTTGTAATAGATTTCATGTAGTCAACTAGGTTTTCACAATTATCAGCAATTAAAAACTCACTAAAAGACATTGGATACATATTCATAAATTCTACTTTTCCAACTGGAAAGGATGTATGTGATAATCTGATTCCCAACAAACTTCCTGCACAAATAATATGATATTCATTTGCCTCTTCTTGAAAATATTTTAAACTATTTAAAGCATCTGGACATTCTTGTATCTCATCAAAAAATATCAATGTCTTTCCTGGTAATATTGCTTTTCCATATATGAATGCTAATTGCTCTAGTATTCTTTTGGGATCTTTTGTATTGACAAACAAATTGTGCAAATCTTCATCATGGTCAAAGTTGAAATAAGCAATGCCTTCATAATTTTCTTCTCCAAATTGTTTTATAATATATGTTTTTCCTACTTGTCTAGCACCTTTTAAAATTAATGGTTTTCTATATTTACTATCTTTCCATTTTATTAATTTTTCCATTATAAATCTTTTCATCTGGCAACACTTCCCATCTATAATATATACATTATCTATTATCATTATACCATATAATCACATTTTTGCAAAGTTTTTTATTGCTTTTATCACATTTTTGCAAGTATTTTTATTATTTAAATCACATTTTTGTTTGTTATAGGTAAAATAATGCTATTAAAAAATTCCTAAATGTTCTAATAATATTCTATTTTATCTAACCATAAGCAATAAAATATTTTCCACTTTTTATTGTAACTTTATGTAACCTAGAAATTCCAAGTATTTTATGGTATAATTAGGTAAAATTGGTTCAAAAAAGATTTTTTTAAATAATATATAGTATCAAACTCAAAAAAGGTGGTGAAATTATGGTAGAATTACTTTCTCCTGTTGGTGATTTTGAATGTTTAAAAGCTGCTGTACAAAATGGTGCTAACAGTGTTTATTTTGGTGCCGATATGTTTAGTGCGCGAGCTTTTGCTACCAATTTTTCTCTTGAAGATTTAGAAAAAGCCATTCAATATGCAAAACTCCGTGGTGTTAAAACTCATTTAACATTAAATACTTTAGTAACAGATACAGAATTTGAATCTGCTATGCATGTAGCCAAAAAAGCTTATGAATTTGGAATTGATGCCATTATTGTTCAAGATTTAGGATTGGCTATGGCTCTTATGAGAGCATTTCCTGATTTACCAATTCATGCTAGTACACAAATGACTGTCCATAATTTAAATGGAGCTTTAGAATTGCAAGAACTAGGATTTAAAAGAGTTGTTCTTGCAAGAGAACTTTCTGTTAATGAAATTGATTATATTTGTAAAAATACAAATATTGAAATAGAAACCTTTATCCATGGAGCACTTTGTATTTCTTATTCTGGACAATGTCTATTTTCTAGTATGTTAGGTGGACGTTCTGGAAATAGAGGAAAATGCGCAGGTCCTTGTAGACTTCCTTTTGAATTATTAGAAAATGGAAAGTCTATCAATTTAGGATATCTATTAAGTACAAGAGATTTATGCGGTTTAGAATTTATTCCATATTTAATTCAAGCTGGTGTAAAGTCTTTTAAAATAGAGGGACGTATGAAATCACTTGAATATGTAGCAACGGTTACTAGAATTTATCGAAAATATATAGATTTAGCCTTGTCTGATAATGAATATATCATTGATGAAGATGATAAGAAAGAATTATTACAAGTGTTTAATAGAGGTATGTCTTCTTCTGGTCACTTAAGCAATGAAGCTAACCGAAATTTAGTCTTTAAAGAAAAGCCAAACAATATGGGATTATTCTTAGGTAAAGTTCAAAAATATAATGCCAAAAAAGGATATATTACGGTTAAATTAAATGAACCTATCGGTATTGGTGATACCATTTCTTTAGAAAAAGAAGAAGGAACTTATACCATTTCTGAATTAATGGATACAAATATGAAAAATATTAAATTTACAGAAATTGGTCAAACAGTTGTAATTGGTAGGATGAAAGGAAATATCAAATTAGGAAATCAGATTTTCAAAATGAGTTCTAAAAAATTAAATCTTTTGGCACAAAATAGTTGTGCAAAGGAAAATCGAAAAGTACTTTTAAATTGCCATATTGTGATTAAGGAAAATAAACCGATTTCTATTACAGTAACATCTGCTAGTAATATGGAATTATATAAAGATTTAAATATACAATATACTAGTGATATTCTTCCTTTAAAAGCTATCACCAGACCAGTAGATAAAAATACAGTGATATCACAATTTTCAAAAACTGGTTCTACTCCTTATGCTTTTAAAACTTTAGATATCGAATTAGATCATAATGTATTTATTCCGAAGTTAAGTACATTAAATGATTTAAGAAGAACGATTTTACAAATGGTAGAACTATATGCCATAAGAACAATGAAAAGAAATTCTTCTATTATTAATAAAAATATCTTTGCAAGTAAAAAAGAAACTAAAGAAATCGACAAGCTAGTAAAAAAGGAAGATTTGGAACAGCCTATTTCTTCTATCAAAAAGACAAAAATTTCTTTATTATTAAACATTTTGCATAAGGATTTTGATTATACACAACTTCATGATATTGAAAATGTATATATCCCTTTAAAATATTTTTCTATGAAAGATTATCAAGAAATTTTACATATTCTGGATGATAAATTTAATATATACATTTATATGCCAACTATTATCAAATCAAATTATAAAAATCTATTATCTAGTAATATAGAAACCACTTTAAGTAATTATCATATTAAAGGATTTGTCATTTCAAATATTTGTAATATAAAATTATTACATACACTTTTTGCAAATCTTAATACAAACCTAGAATTAATTACCAATTACACCTTTAATGTATATAACTCTCATACAATCAATGAATTAAAAAATTTAGGAATTTGCCGATATACCATATCTCCTGAATTAAATAGAGAAATGATTCATGATTTGTGTAATTGTACAGAACTACCAAATGAAATTATCGTTTATGGTAGAACACCATTATTAAATATGAATTATTGTCTTTTAGGTGAAACCGATAAATGTTATCCAACTTGTAAGCAAAGATGTATTACCAATAATATTTATGAATTAAAAGACCGTTTACATATGAATTTTAGAATTTTACCTGATAATATTCAAACAGTTACAACGATTTTTAATAGTAAGATCACCTCTATTTATCCCAAAGAATTCAATGTTGATTATGCAAGAATTGATGTTTTGGATGAAACCATTGAAGAAATCAATGAAATTATTCACAGAGTGCTTAATAATCAAAGGTTTGACGGTAGCCATTATACAAATGGAAATTTGAATAAAGAAATCTGAAACGTTAGGGACGTGCCAAATCGTTCCAAAATGTGCCAAAAGGGACAGACCTTAACCTATCCACCAAGGGGACTTGTGTTTATATAAAAGAATGAATCGATTTTGCGTATCTAAATTTGAATATAGAGATTCTTAAAGAAAAAGATGTACGAATTGCACGGTACTCTCGTTACGAGAGGGTCTGAGTGCATGAATACATCTTTTTCTTTTAGAATTCTATGAAAATTTAGCTTATACAAAATTGTGAATGATTTTATATAAACACAAGTCCCCTTGGTGGATAGGTTAAGGTCTGTCCCTTTTGGCACATTTTGGAACGATTTGGCACGTTCTCAACGTTTCAGATTTGTTTACTGCTTAAATCTATGATTAAATCCATGTTATCATCTTTCGCTGCTTTATTTTTTCTAATTGCTCCACAAGTTTTACATCTATAAATAATCACATAACCTTTTTTTCCATCAATTTCTAAAGAAACTGGCTCTAAATCCCCATGGCAAGTTTCTTGTCTATCTCCTGGATTTTTGTCCACATGTCTAGAATGTAAACAATATGGACAATGGTCTCTACAAGAATAGCCTAGTTTTGGAACCTTTTTTCCGCAATTATCACATATAAATTCTTCATCGATTTCTATAAATCTTCTATTTTCCATGTTTTCTCCTTTTTCAATTAAAGGTTGCCAAAGGGGACGGGTTAAAATGGCAACTTTTTTATTGTATAGGAAAAATCGACCTTTATCTTGACCCTATGTAGATTTTTCCGTATACAACAAGGTTAGGCTTCTTATATTCGTGAAGTACTGCGAAGCAGTCTTCACATGTGTGCATCGAAATCTTTGATTTCGTTAATGCA
>CAMLUB010000025.1 GCA_946486515.1 uncultured Clostridium sp. | reverse complement strand
ATTTATGATAAAGAAAAAATGCAGGGAAGAGGAAAAGGAAAATATATGTATAAAACAGATTTAAGAGAAGAGGGAAAACAGTTTCTGTTAGAAGAAATGCAGAAACATTTTAAGGATAATGTAATTGAATATGTAGTATGAATTTATATTGATATAACAAATACAAGGTGAACTGAAAGAGGAATTTTAAAGTTCACTTAAAATTTACATTTAAAATGGAAAAATTTTCTTCTACTTTTTATTTTCATATGATATAATGTCATTAGAAAAATAGATAGTCATTTTTCTGTAAAAATATTATTATGTGTGAAATTTTTATAGAATAAAAAAATCTCTTAAGGAAGGGAGAGGTTATATGGCATATATAGAATTTAAAAATGTTTGTAAAGAATACAAAATGGGAGAAATTATCATAAAAGCGCTAGATAATACAAACTTTTCAATTGAAAAAGGAGAATTAGTAGTTGTTGTAGGACCATCAGGAGCAGGAAAAACAACAGCCTTAAATATATTAGGTGGTATGGACACAGTTACATCAGGAGATGTGATTGTGGATGGGAAAAATGTAGCACAATTAAAAAATAAACAGTTAATTAAATATAGGAGGGAAGACATTGGATTTGTATTTCAATTCTATAACTTAGTTCAAAATTTAACAGCGATTGAAAATGTAGAATTGGCAACGCAAATTTGTAAAGATTCCTTAAGTCCAGATGAAGTTATGGAAAAAGTAGGATTAGCAGATAGAAAAAAGAATTTTCCATCTCAATTATCAGGAGGAGAGCAACAAAGGGTAGCAATTGCAAGAGCTATTGCAAAAAATCCAAAACTATTATTATGTGATGAACCAACAGGAGCTTTAGATTATAAAACAGGTAAACAGATTTTAAAATTATTGCAAGATACAGCAAGAAAAGAAAACATGACAGTTATTATTATTACCCACAATGCAGCAATTGCCCCAATGGCAGATAAAATTATTCGATTCAAAAATGGAACAGCAGAAAGTATCGAAAGTAATCAAAATCCAATTCCAGTAGAAAATATAGAATGGTAGTGTCCAATTGGGGACGTTTCTGTTTGGGACATTTTGAGGGATTTTGGGGACGAACTCATTTTTCTCTTTTTAAGTTTTAAAAGATTTGAAAAATCATATAGAGTCTATAAAATTATTTTTTAAAAATTAGTTTATACATACAATTTATTATATAATAATATAAAAAGGGAGAAATGAATCCGTACCCCAAATCCCTCAAAATGTCCCAAACAGAAACGTCCCCAATTGGACAAAACTGAACTTTGGAGGTGATGCGAGTGAAAATAAAAAAAGCATTACTAAAAGATACTTTTAAAGAAATTAAAAAATCGTATAAACGATTTATTTCCATTTTGATGATGGCTTTACTAGGTGTAGGTTTCTTTGCAGGGTTAAGGGCTTCTTCACCAGATATGGCAGATTCCATTGATACATATTATAAAAATCAAAATGTGTATGATATTGAAGTCATGTCAACACTTGGATTAACTAATGCTGATATAGAAGCATTATCTAATATAGAAAATGTGGAAAATGTATATGGTACATATAGTAGAGATGGATTGATTCAAACAAATGATAAAGAAATTGTTTCAAAAATTCTATGTGTAGATGATGTTAATCAACCTGTTTTGGTAGAAGGAAATATGCTTGAAAATATAGATGAATGTGTAGTAGAAAAAAGTTTCTTAGAAGGAACAGGTAAAAAGATTGGTGATACGATTGACATCGAACCAGAGAAAACAAATGAAACGACTACAAATGAAACAAGTACATCTGAAAAAATTGAAGGAGAAAATGAAACCAGTGTAGCAGAAGGCGAAGAAACAGAATATTTAAAACATAAAACACTAAAAATTGTAGGTGTGGTAGAAAGTCCTTTATATATATCCAGAGAAAGAGGGAGTACGAAATTAGGAACAGGTGTTATTAATTATTATATCTATGTCAATAAAGAAAATGTCAATTCAGAAGTTTATACAGAAATTTATATAACACTAGAAAATCGTGATAAATATCAAACAGGAAGTCGTAAATATGAAGATTATGTGGAAGAAACGAAAAATAAAATAGAAGAGATAAAAGAAGAAAGGGAAAATGCGAGATACCAAGAATTAATTGATGAAGCAAATGCAGAAATTGCCAAAGCAGAAGAAGAATTTAATACGGAAAAGCTAAATGGAGAAACGCAAATTCAAGATGCAGAAAATAAAATTAATGAAGGAAAAGCACAAATAGAATCTGGAGAGGCAGAAATTAATCGTAATGAACGAACAGCCAATCAAGAGTTTCAGAATGCAGAAGCAAAAATAGAATCGGCCAAAACAGAAGTAGCTAAAAATGTACTTCGATTGAATAATGAAAAAATAGAAGCAGAAAAAGGATTTGCAGAAGCAGAAAATCAAAAGGCTGGCTTACAAAGTACATTAGACAACATAAATAATGCCATTAAAATTACAGATAATTCAATTGCTGAAAAACAAGCCAAATTAGAAACAGCTAAAACGGAAGAAGAAATAGCAACAATCAATCAAGAAATAGCAAAATTACAAGCAACAAGGCAAGTATATGAAACCAACAAGCAGTCTATTGAAGCAGGAATGACAGAGATTGATAATCAAATAGCTAGTGGAAAACAAGAATTACAAAATGCAGAAGCACAAATTGATAGTGCAAGAAAACAAATTACAAGTCAAGAAGCAAGTTTACAACAAACAAAAAATAAAACATATACACAAATTGCAAATGCTAGAAAAGAATTGGAAACATCCAAACAAGAAATTCAAAATGCAGAAACAGAATTAGAAAAATCAAGAGCAGAATTTAATACAAAGATACAAGAAGCAGAAGGAAAATTAATTGATGCAAGAGAAAAGGTATCAGAAATAGAAAAAGCGGAATGGTATATATTAGATAGACAACAAAATGCAGGGTATAGTAGTTATATTCAAGATACAGAAAGCATAGAAAATTTAAGTATTGTATTTCCAATCGTCTTTTTTGCCATTGCAGCTTTAGTTTCTTTAACTTCTATGACAAGAATGGTAGAAGAAGAAAGACAAGAAATTGGAACATTGAAAGCATTAGGATATAATAAGTTTCATATTATGTTTAAATATTTAATTTATTCTAGTTTAGCTTGTATCATTGGTGGTGTTATTGGAATGAACATAGGATTCCAATTATTACCTAGAATTATATGGGATATGTATGAAATGATGTATACATTACCAGAATTTATTGTATCGTTTAATCATCAATATTCTTCAATGGGATTAGGATTCATCTATATTTGTATTGTGGGAGCAACTTTATACACCATCTTAAAAGAAGTCAAAGAAACACCAGCAACCTTATTAAGACCAAAAGCACCAAAATATGGAAAAAGAGTATTGCTAGAGAGAGTTGGATTCATTTGGAAACGATTAAAATTTTCACATAAAGTAACGGTTAGAAATATTTTTAGATACAAAAAAAGATTTTTAATGACCATTATTGGTATTATGGGATGTACTTCTTTGATATTAGCAGGATTTGGATTAAAAGATTCGATATCCTCTATTTTACCAAATCAGTATGAAGATATATTCCATTATGATATGTTGGTTAGCTTAAAAACAGCCTTAACAGAAGAGCAAAGAAATACATATATAGAAAATCTTAAACAGAAAGAAAATATACAAGAAGTAGTAGAAACCTATATGGAATCTGGAACAGCTGAAAAAGGTGATAATAGCGAAACTGTTCAAATTATGATTCCAAGTGACAATCAAGAAATTGATAAAGTGATTAAATTAAGAGATGTGAAAACAGAAGAACCATTTACATTATCAGAGGAAGGAATTGTTATAACAGATAAATTAGCAGAATTGATTGATGCAAAAGTAGGAGACATGATTACTGTGACGACTGCTGATAATGTAGAAAAAGAAATAAAGGTAGTCGGTGTAACAGAAAATTATATTAGTCATTATGTCTATATGTCAAAAAGCTTATATCAACAAGTATTTGGTGAAACCTATCATACAAATGTGTTGTTGGTACAGGATAATCACTTGAATGAAGAACAAGAACAAACAGTTATGCAAGAAATGGTAGCACAAAACGAGGTCCAAACAGTTACTTTGACAACAACAACGATGAAAACATTAGATGATACCATGAGCTCACTAAATTATGTTGTTATTGTTTTGATTGTATCAGCAGGACTGTTAGCATTTGTAGTATTATATAATTTATCCAATATTAATATAGGAGAAAGAATTAGAGAGTTAGCTACCATAAAAGTGTTAGGATTTTATGACAGAGAAGTATATGATTATGTTACAAGAGAGACCATTATTTTAACCATTATAGGAATTGTATTAGGATTAGTAGTAGGATATTTCTTAAATTTCTATATTTTAGGAACTTGTGAAATTAACATTTTACGATTTGAGAAAGTTATCCATCCAATTAGTTATCTTTATGCAACATTGATTACACTTGTATTTTCTATTATTGTCAATATTGTTACCTATTTTGCACTAAAGAAAATTGATATGATAGGAAGTTTGAAGAGTGTAGAATAAGAAAAGGGATTTTGGGGATGGACTCATTTTTCCCTTTTTTAAATTGATAATTCAAAAAATATAGAATATAAAGTTATTACACAATTTTGTATAAGCTAAATTTTCATAGAAATTCTTTAATAAAAAAGTGAGCCTCTCTCATTATTGCTATAAATCATCAGCAAAATGAGCATTCCTCACTTTTTTATTTTAGAATTTCTAAATTCAAATTTAGATACGCAAAATTGTTTTATTTTTTTATATTCTATATTTTTTCTTCTTTTTAATTAACAAAAAGGGAAAAATGAGTCCGTCCCCAAAATCCCTTTTTGAAAATTTTTGATGAAAAACTATACAAAAAGAAAAAGAAAATGATATAATAGCACCAAAGTAATTCGTTTAACTAAAGAGGGAGGTAAGGTGAAAAAAGTTTGACTTTTTAAACCAGTTTTATACCTTGAGAAAGGAAGAGGAAATAATGGGAAATATCGTTTTATTAGATGATTTAACAATAAATAAAATTGCGGCTGGTGAAGTTATTGAAAGACCAGCTTCTGTTATCAAAGAAATGGTAGAAAATTCAATTGATGCAGGTGCAACCAATATAACAGTAGAAATCAAAAATGGAGGAATCTCTTATATCAAAGTAAGTGACAATGGAAAAGGAATTGCGCAAGATGATTTAGAGATTGCCTTTGAAAGACATGCAACTAGTAAAATAAGAAGTGCAGATGATTTAGATACAGTTACTTCAATGGGATTTAGAGGTGAGGCATTAGCAAGTATTGCGGCTATTGCCAATGTGGAATTGGTATCAAAAACACAAGAACAAGAAATAGGCTATAGAGTCATTGTAGAAGCGGGAAATGTTTTAGAAAAAGAAGAGGCTGGTTGCAAAACAGGAACAACCATTACCGTTAGAAATTTATTTTTTAATACACCAGTTAGATATAAATTCTTGAAAAAAGATTATACAGAATCAGGATATATTGAAGATGTGATTACAAGAATTGCATTAGTAAATCCGAATATTGCGATTAAATTAATTAATACAGGAAAAACGGTTATTCAAACAAATGGTAGTGGAGATATGAAAAGTGTTATCTATAGTATTTATGGGAAAGATATTGCCAATGGGATTATGGAAGTTTCATACCAATATGAAGACATTAACATTGTAGGTGTTGTAGGAAAACCAGAAATTGCCCGTTCTAATCGTTCTAATCAATTATTTTTTGTGAATAAACGATATATAAAAGACAAAACTTTAACTGCTGCAACAGAACAAGCATATAAGGGATTGATTCCCATTGGAAAATTTGGATTTGTTGTATTAGATATGGAAATGAATCCAGCAAAAGTAGATGTCAATGTACATCCAGCGAAATTGGAAGTTAGATTTGAAGAAGAAAATAAAGTGTTTCAAGCAATTTATCATGCAATTAAAGATACATTATTAAAAACAGAATTGGTAGCGAATTCAGAAAAGGCATTACATGTAGAAAAAATGGAAACAGCAAGAGAATTAACATTTGAAGAAAGATTAAGAAATTTAAAAGAAGAAAAACAACGAAAACAAGAGAGTGGAGGATTATTTTCTTTTAGAAAACAAAATGAAAAACAAATCGAAAATTATACAGATGAAGAAAGTAAGATTAAGACGAATGTGATTGAGGATGCATATAGCAATTCTGAACAAGCAAGTGGGAATATTTTAGAAGATGTTTACCGTGCGAAAACGAGTGCAGAAAATAAATTAAATGCGGGTGAACCAATTGATACATCTGATATATTAGCTAAATTGAAAGAAATGAAAGAAAATTTGGAAAAAGAGCTTAAAGAAAAACATGTAAATAGTCAAATCATACAAGAAGGAGAAAAAATACAAAACCCAACAGAAGAAAACGATCATCAAGGAGAAACATTAGAAGAATCAAAAGAAGAATATAGTGTGCAGGAAGAACAACTAGGAAATAATGATGAAATACATACAAGTTCAGAGGAAGAAACAGTAGAAAATGCAGAAGATACAAATACAACAGAAGGGTTAGAAAATAATCATGAAAATGCAGAAAATGATATAAAAACTGTAAACAACGAAAAGACACAAGAATCCACAGATGGTGAACAAGTAGTGGATAATACAAACGAAATGATTGAAAATATAGAAAATCCAGAAATAAAACAAGAATTTAAAGAAATCAAAGAAAAAATGCAACAATTGAATGATAATCCAAAAGTTGTATCAGACGATTTTAATGAAATGTATGCAAAATTGTTTGGAAGATTACCAATACAAGATGATGAAGAAAAAGTAATAGAAGAAAAAGAAAAGGAAAGAGACATCGATATATTAAAAGATAATGTATCTGTATTTGACGGAATAGAAGAATATCAAAAACCAGTATATAAGTTTATTGGAATTGCATTTAAGACATATATCATTATAGAAATTGGACAAGAAATGTATATTATCGATCAACATGCTGCACATGAAAGAATTATGTATGAAAAGGTAAAAGAAAATTATTATAGTGAATCAAGTAAGGATTCTCAAATGTTATTATTGCCAGATGTTATCACATTAACACATAAAGAAATGGATATTGCAAAAGAAAATATGGAAATGTTTAGAAAAGCAGGATTTACATTAGAAGAATTTGGAGAAAATACAATCAAATTAACAGGTGTTCCAACAGTTTGTATTGACTTAGATACAAAAGAATTATTTTTAGAAACATTAGATGAAATCAATACAGTAGCAAGAACAGCAAAACAAGAAAAAGAAGAAAAATTCATAGCAACCGTTGCATGTAAGGCAGCAGTCAAAGCAAATATGGCACTAGATGAAAAAGAAGTAGAGAGCTTAATGGATAAGCTATTATCTTTACCAAATCCATTTACTTGTCCACATGGTAGACCAACAGCTATTAAAATGACAAAATATGATATCGAAAGAAAATTTGCGAGAAAATAAAAAAAGATAACGATTATACATAAAAAATAGCAAAGACTATAAGAAAGAAGAAACAATAATATAATGAGGTGCAAAATGCAAAAAAATAAAGTAATTGTTATATGCGGACCAACAGCATCTGGAAAGACAGCATTATCAATAGAATTAGCAAAACAAATACATGGTGAAATTGTATCTTGTGATTCTATGCAAATCTATAAAGATATGAATATTGGAACAGCAAAACCAACGATTCAAGAAATGCAAGGGATAAAACATTATTTAATTGGATATGTATCTCCAGAAAAAAGATATAGTGTAGCAGATTATAAAAGAGATGCTAAAAATGCGATAAAAGAAATTATTGAAAAAGATAAAATGCCAATTATAGTGGGAGGAACAGGATTATATTTAGATAGTTTAATCTATGAGATTGAATATCAAGAAATTGAATTAGATGAGGAATATAGAAAAAATCTAGAAAAAGAAGTGGAAGAACAAGGCTTAGACAGGTTGTATGAAAGGGCAAAACAGATTGATGCAAAGGCAGTAGAAAAGATTAGTCCAAATGATAAAAAAAGAATATTAAGAATATTAGAAATCTATCATGCAACAGGAAAAACAAAGACAGAACAAGAAATAGAATCCAGAAAAAAAGAAGTAGAATATGATTATAAAGTTTATGCGTTAAATTGGGACAGAGAAAAATTATATGATAGAATCAATAAAAGAGTAGATATCATGATAGAACAGGGATTAATTGAAGAGGTAAAACAAATTTTAGATAAATATGATACATTTCCAACTGCTATGCAAGGATTAGGATATAAAGAGGTTGTAGATTATCTAAAAGGAAATTTAACAAAAGAAGAAATGATAGAAAAAATAAAAATGGAAACCAGAAGATATGCAAAAAGACAATTAACTTGGTTTAGAAAGAATAAGCAAACTATATGGTTGAATGCAGAAAATAAGATACAAGATAATATAAATATAATTTTAAAAGACATATAGAAAACTTAGGTCTTGGTATATACAAAAGAAATTCTATAGTGGTAAGAAAAACATACAAAGAAAAACACCTTGATGAAAGGAATGATAATAAAGTTGAAACAACATGAGCAAGAAAATTTAAAAGAAAAACAAATAGAAGAAAAAAGCAATAATAAAAAGGTAAATAAAAAAATAATTATGTATATTGCTTTTTTTCTAATAATGATATATGCTATTTATACAATATATTTATTGATCAAACAGCCAACAGATATTTTTACGCTAGAAGAAGGAACGCTATATTCAGAAGAAACAGATATTGGTTTTGTCATCAGAGACGAGGTTGTTATACAAGGAGAAAATTATAAAAATGGAATGGAAAAAATTAAAGCAGAAGGAGAAAAGGTTGCAGTTAATGAAGCTGTATTTCGATATTATACAAAAAATGAAGATTCTTTAAAAGAAAAAATTTCTCAGCTAGATACAAAAATACAAGAAGCGATGCAGAATCAAACACAAACAGAAAATGGACTAATGAAAGGTGATATGATATCTCTCGAAACACAAATAGATCAAAAATTGTTAGAAATTAGTAATATCAATGATACAACAAAATTAGAAGAATATAAAAAAGAAATTAATGAATTAATTACAAAAAAGGCTAATATTGCAGGAGATTTAAGTCCACAAGGTTCATATTTAAAAGAATTAATTGAAGAGAGAAAAAACTATGAAAATGAACTAAATTCAGGTGCTGAATATGTCAATTCTAATAAAAGTGGAGTCGTATCCTATAAAGTGGATGGATTAGAAGAAATATTAAAACCAACTGAAGAATGCTTTTCTACATTAACTAAGGAATATTTAGAAAATTTGAATTTAAAAACTGGAAAAATTGTGCCAATGAGTGAAGAAAGTGGAAAAATTATTGATAATACATATTGCTATATAGCAACCATTAGTCACACAGAAGAAGCAAAAAATGCAGAAGTAGGGGATAAAATAAGAGTAAGACTACCAAGCGGAAACGAAGTTTCGGCTGAAATTACATATATTTTGCAAGAAGATAATGAACGAGTTATCATATTAAAAATAGAAAAAGGTGTTGAAGAATTAGTTAGCTATAGAAAAATTTCATTTGATTTAATTTGGTGGAGTGAAAATGGTTTAAAAGTTCCAAATCAAGCAATTGTAAAAGAAAATGATTTGGCATATGTTGTAAGAAATAGAGCAGGATATTTACATAAACTATTAGTAAAAGTAAAAAAAGAAGGAGAAAAATATTCTATAGTAGAACCATATGATGCAGAAGAATTAAAAGGTTTAGGTTTTTCTAATGAGGAAATTATTTCTTATAAAAAAATTAGTTTATATGATGAAGTTATATTATATCCAGACTTAACAAAAGTAGATGATTAATATTACAATAATATTACAATAATATTAAAAAAGTATTACATTTTCAAAAACTATTGACAATGATAAAAAAAAAGTAGATACTTAGTACAAATGAATACAAATGAATACAAATGAAGTGATTTAGGAGGTTTTTTTATGTCAGGAGCATTAATGGATAAGGTGTGGGGATTATTTGGAATGGATTCAGCTGAACCAGAGGAATATGAGGACGAGGATATTTATGATTATGACAATGAACAAGAGGAAGAAGAAGATAAAAAAAGATTTGGAAGAAAAAATAATAATAAAGTTGTTAATATGCAACAAAGTCAACCAAATGCAATAAAGATGGTTATATCTCAACCTACAACATTTGAACAATCAGATGAAATATGTAGTTTTCTTAAAGAAAGAAAATCTGTTATTGTTAATTTAGAATATGTTAATAAAGATGTAGCTAGGAGAATTGTAGATTTTATTAGTGGTGGTGTATATGCATTAGATGGATATATTCAAAAAGTATCAAATTCTATTTTTTTAGTAGCACCATCAAATTATGAAATTACAAATGAAATGGCTAGAGAAGAAATAAAAAATAAACTATCTGTTTCATGGTTAAAAAATAATGGAATTAATTAGAATAAAATAATAAAGGGGTTTTTGTGCCTTTCTATAAGGAGGAAATATGATTACACCATTAGATATAGAAAATAAAAAATTTTCTAAACAGATGATGAATGGCTACAATGTGGAGGAAGTAGATGATTTTTTAGATGATTTGACAGCTGATTATGGAAAAAATTACAAAGAAATAACTGAACTAAAAGCACAGGTTGAAGAACTAAATAAAAGTTTGGAACATTATAAAACAATAGAAAGTACATTACAAAATACGTTAATTATGGCGCAAACGACTGCAGAAGATATAAAAAAAGTAGCAAAACAACAGGCAGATCAGATTATTAATGATGCTAAAAGTTCGGCTAAACAGCAAGCAGACGAATTAGAAAATCAAATTATACTAAAAACAAAAGAATTAGATGATATAAAAAAACAGTTTGATATATATAAAGCAAAAATGGAATCACTTTTGATTTCACAATTAGAACTATTAAAAGATGTTAATAAAGATGATTAGAATATATTTTACAAAAGACTATCTATGTTAAAGGATGGTCTTTTTGTATTTCATACAATAGGAAAGTTACTATGCTCCAACGATTGTATGGATGACCGTATAGATATATACAAAAGTGAAAGAAAAAAGTAGTAAATAAGAGAAAAATATTACAATTCGGGAAATATATTACAGAACTGTTAAATGTATGTTACATTTCTATGAATTGTATTGACTTTGAAATAAAAAGGGTTAAAATGATAATAGTTAAGAAAGGTTTAGCTTAAAAAGTAAGCAACTTTAAGCTAATATAATGGAAAAAAAGATGAGGATCGTAGCAGGAAAAGCAAAAGGAACAAAATTGTATACATTAAAAGGAGAAAATACACGACCTACATTAGATAGAGTGAAGGAATCCTTATTTAATATTATACAAAATGAGCTTCAAGAATCTATTTTTTTAGATTTATTTTCTGGAAGTGGAGCAATTGGACTTGAAGCAATCAGTAGAGGAGCAAAAAAGGCTATATTATGTGATAAATCAAAAGAAGCATGTATGATTATTCAAAAAAATATAGAGAAAACACATAGTGTAGAAAAAGTAGAATTATATCAATCAGATTTTAAAAATGTATTAACAAATAAAATAAATGAAAAATTAAATATTGTTTTTCTAGATCCGCCATATGAAACCAATTTTGCAATAGAGTCAGTGAAAATGCTATTAGAAGAAGATTTATTGCAAGAAAATGCAATGATTATCATAGAAACAGACGATAGAGATAGGATATTAGAAAATTTGAAAAATATAAATTGTGAAATAAAAGATATACGAAAATATGGACGAGCATATCTTATATTCTTAAGAAGAATATAATAGTAGAAAGGGGCAAAACCATGGAGATTTTTACATTATTAGAAACATTGGAGGATTTGTTAGAAAAAAGTAGAAATTTACCGTTTTCTTCTAAGAGTGTTGTAGATAAAGAAGAAATGTTAGATTTAATAAAGGAAATTCGTTTAAAACTACCAGATGAATTAAAACAGGCAAAATGGATAAAAGAAGAAAGACAGAGAATATTGGTAGAAGCACAAAAAGAAGCTGATGGAATTGTGAAAGAAGCTGAAAATAGAATTATAGCAATGATTGATGAACATGAAATAACAAGAAAGGCATATGATCAAAAGACAGAAATTATCGAAACAGCAAATGAAATGTCACGAGAAATATCAAAAGGAACTAAAGAATATGCAGATAGTTTATTAGGAAATACAGAAGATGTAATGAAAGAAACATTAGAAAAATTGGAAACAAATATG
>CAMLUB010000024.1 GCA_946486515.1 uncultured Clostridium sp. | reverse complement strand
TCAATTGGCATATTTTCTTTTAACATTGATTTTGCTATTTCTTCTTTTTCTTCTTTTTTTCCTTCTTTTCTTCCAATATCTTTTCCTTCATCAAATATCGAGTTTTCGTCTCTTAGTGCTTTCTCTCGTAAAAATACTATTCTTCTTTCTTCTTCATCGCCTGTTAAGTATTTATATTGTTTTTATGCCTTTTTTTATTCAATCATTTTCCTCCTTCATTTTACTAAATTTTTCTTTTTTCTTCAACTATTTCTTGTCATTTTTTGAAAATTCATATAACTTTTTGTTTCAGTTTAGACCTAAGTGCATGAAGTGTAACAACTTTAAAAACAATGCACAAAAGCACACTTTTGTGAAAAGCACAAAAGAAAAAACAGTCTTTAAATTTTTAAATTTTATATATATAAAAAAATAAAGAAAGAAAGGGAGAAAAAGATGAGAGAAGAAAATATCAAAAGAAACTCAAGAAAAAGATTAAATGCTTTAATTTTATTAGTAGCATTTACCGCAATCTTATTGATTGTCGCAACCTATGCGTGGTTCTCTACGCAAAAAAATGTAACATTAGGTGGACTAGCTGGTACAGTAAATGTTGCCGAAGGTTTACAGATTTCATTAGATGCTAAAAACTGGGCAAATGAAATTAGTTTAAAAGAAGGAGAAGTAGAAGAATTCTTAGATGCTGGAAAAACATTAGCAACACCTTATGCTGGACGTACAAACTTAATACCAAGTGAGTTATTACCAGTTTCTACAACAGCACAACAAGATGAAGGTATTGGTTTAGGCGATTTAAATATGTATAGAGGAGTTAACGAATCAGGAATTGAATTAAGTGAAATAAAAAATATGACTACAGATGAATCTGGTGAAGAAAAAGGATTTTACGCAATTGATTTCTTCTTGCAAAACTCTTCATCACAAACAGCAATTGAGTCATCAATAAATGATGTACTAAGACTTGAAACTAATTCAGCCATTAAATTAAATGGAGGATTAGCAAAAGAATCAACTGGTTTACAAAACACCTTAAGAGTTGCATTTGCTATATTTGATGAAGATACACTTCTATCAGCTGATACAGTAGTTGGTAGTGCTACTGCAAATCAAACAACAATATTAGCTGCAACTACAGGTGAAGATCGTCAAATAACAGACGTTGCTATTTGGGAACCAAATGCTGAAGGTGCTCAACAAGGAACAAGTCCATCGATAACAAAATATGCAGCACATGTTGATTATATCGTACAAAATAATAATAGATTAACACTTTCAGATGAAGATAACCCAACGAATTCTGTTTTAGATTCAACAGGTAAATTTGCAGCAAATACAAAATTGCCTACATATGCTTTAACAGCAACATCTGTAGGAAAAAGTATAACAGACATATATGATTGGGATACAGGAGCAACAACAAATGGATTAGTAAAACAAAATACGGTTACAACAGATAATACAGGAGTCATAGCAGCTCCAGTACAATTAAAGAGCGTTAAAGCTGATGGTACAACAGACTTTTCTATTGCACCAGGTAAATATATCCATATGAGAATGTATGTATGGCTTGAAGGTCAAGATGTTGACTGTATCAATTATGCTTCTCTTGGTGGACCATTAACAATTGATGTTGGATTAAGCAAACCAGGTTCAGCCGAAGATGAAGAAGAAGAAGAAGAACCATAATCATAAAATAAGTGTCACATAGAGATTATTTTTCTATGTGACATTTTAATTTATCGGGATCAATTTCTTTTTAACTAAAAAATAAAAAAAACAATAATAATCAAATTCTCATTCTGATTATTATTGTTCTTTTTTATCGTTAAATTAAGAATATCGCATAGAGTTTGATTTTCTATGCGATATTCTTAACATTAATCTCCTTGTTCTGTTGTAGCTGGTTTGCTTAATCCAATATCTAATACTAAATCTCCACCTAAAGATGCATAGTTGATACAGTCAACATCCTGACCTTCAAGCCATACATACATTCTCATGTGAACATATCTACCTGGTGCGATTTCGATACTTGTTGTACCATCTTTTGCACTAACTAATTGTACTGGATTATTTGTATTGACAGAACCTACACCTGTATTAGGTGTTTGTAATGTAAATTGTTTTTGCAATCCTGCTGCCGCAGCATTTGTTGTATCCCAATCATAAATATCACCAATACCTGGGTCAAAAGTTTCTGGCTCAGTAGTAGGTATTAATTCTGCATCTTTTGATGCTGCTGTTAAAGCATATGTAGGTAATTTTGTATCTGCTTCAAATCTACTTGTTCCATCTAATCCTGCTGCTGTTTGATCTGCTTTTGGTAATGTTAATCTATTATTATTTTGTACAATGTAGCCAACATGTGCAGCATATCTTTTGATTGGACTTGAATCTTCTACTCCTCCATCTTGTGCACCATAAGCATTTGGTTCCCAAATAGCAACATCTAAAATATTACGTTGATCACCAGTAGTTGCTCCTAGTATTTCTGTTTGTCCATTTTGAGTATTACTTACTAGCTCACCACCATTTCCAGCATCATCATATATAGCAAATGCAACTCTTAGTGTGTTTTGTAAACCTGTTGACTCAGAAGCTGTTCCTCCTGCTAAAGTTACTGCAGAATTTGCTTCAAGTTGTAGTAGATCACCTAATCCAACAGTTGAAGATGATTCCTCTACAGCTGCATCCCATGCGTCTACTTTTGTTGTTGCTGAAGAATTTTGTAAGAAGAAGTCTATTGCATAATATCCTCCTGTAGCATCTGCTTTCGTTACATCTGCTACATTGATTAATTGACTACCTGATTGTACTTCACCAGTATACATAGTAAGATCTCCTGCCTCTAAGTCGGCAGCTTCTACACCAGTTGTAGAAACTGGATGGAATTCATCTGGTAGTAAATTGGTACGTCCTGGATAAGGATTTAGAAATGAAGCACTACCACCACTTGTTTCATTGGCTAATGCAAAATATGTAGCCGCATCACTTGATAAATCAATTTCATTTGCCCATGTCATAGCATCTAATGAAATTTGTAGACCTTCAGCTACATTTACGGTTCCTTCTAATCCACCTAACGTTACGTTTCTTTGCGTAGAGAACCACGCATAGGTTGCGACAATCAATAAGATTGCGGTAAATGCTACTAATAAAATTAAAGCATTTAATCTTTTTCTTGAGTTTCTTTTGATATTTTCTTCTCTCATCTTTTTCTCCCTTTCTTTCTTTATTTTTTTATATATATAAAATTTAAAAATTTAAAGACTGTTTTTTCTTTTGTGCTTTTCACAAAAGTGTGCTTTTGTGCACTATAATTATATATAAAATTTCTTATATTTTTTACTTATCATCGTTTTATAGGTATTACAAATTTATCTTTCATTTTGTGGTGTTTCATCTTCTTGTAAAATATGCTCTTCTGTCAGTGTCATATGCATTTTAATTTCTCCACCAATTAGATTGTCTAAACATTCTGGGTCATCACCTTCTACCCAAACCACTACTGTCCATTTATCAATATTTCCTACTTCAAAATTTTCTGTAAAATCTAACATAACTGTATCTTCATCTTTGAAAGGTGTTGTTTCTGGTTCTGGATTTCCAGTTTCTAAATTATTTTTTGCATAAACGACTCTATTTCCATTTTTAAATACCATTACTCTTATGGCCTCATCTACATCTCTTACAACATCATCTATTTTTATTGTTGTCCAGTAATTAATTGTATCTTGTCCCATATTTTCTGCATAAAATGTATATGCAATATAATTTCTGCCATTATGTGATCCATTTCCTTCATTATCTATATCTTCTGGCAACCAATCAATAGATATATCCGTAAAAAATTCTATATCTTTTGACCTTAAAAATGTTCTAGTATATTTGTTATTTGGATCTTCATATATGACCAATCCACTTTCTCTGCCATATTCACTATCTAGTGTTACGGTGAAGTTTTCGCCTTTATAAAATATAGATAATACAATATAGACATTCACCAAAAGTAATATAACTAGTACTAAAAATATTTCAAAAGCAATACGTCTTTTGTTTTTTCTTTTTTCTTTTTTTGCCTTTTTCTCTAGTTTTTCAGCAATTGTTGCTTCATCAATTTGTTCTTCTAGAGTTGTAGCATCTTGCATTTGTGTATTTGTTGTTTCTTCATTTGCCATAATCTCACCTAGCTTTTCAAAATATCTTTTTCAACATTTTACATTAAAATTATACTCAGTCTTCTATTTTTTGTCAACGAATTTGGTATTACATTTTTATTACAATTTTGTTACAATTTTCCTATTTATTTACCATTTTATTACTGAGGTATCTGTCGACATATTGTATATTTATTTTGCCTAAATCACAGATATGATTGGAATATTTGTAACCTTACTTATCGTTAGCTGTAAACTAAACTGTTTAGGCATCTTGATTTGGATGAATCATAGAACTTGTTATTTTTACAGTTATTTCTATTGCTTTTGCAGGGTCATTTTCTTCATTTTGATAATATTCATAAGCTCCTTTTCCGAAATAGGTATCCAATATATCCTTTGCTAAATTTTCTTCGTCTGTTCCGTTTCCTTGATATTCCCAACTAGCATGAAATTGAAACGTTGCTCCTGCATTTGGCGTTGTTGTATCATCTACAAATTCCCCATCTAATCTAGTTCTATCATAAGTATAACTGATATGAAAAGGATATTGGGTATCATCTGCAAAAATATTTACTGTATTTCCATCTGTTTGAATTACACCATTTTGTAAGAGTTGATCTAATATTTCTTGACCAAATAATTTTACAGATGTCAATTCATATTGAATATTCGTACTAGTAGTACTCATATTATAAATTCGAACAGTATCTTCTCTATTTGGCATGCCTGGATATAACTGATCAATTGTAAAAGTAACTGTTTCATCTAAGATTTCTTTATCATCTACATAATATCGAACATCCCAAGGTGTGATATTTGCTTCTAATCCATTCATATTCACTGGTTGGTTTGCATTAAACCACGCAAAGGTATTGATTATTAATATTACAGAAAATATCAAAATTAGCAGAATTCTAGCTGGTACACTTCGCTTTTTGATTCTTCTAAATTCACGTAATATGTTCATAATACCTCCATTCTATCATTTGTTTTTCCCCTTTTTTCTTTTGAATTTTTATGTTTTCTTTTTTGTATCTTTTTTTGAATTAGTTATTTCTTTATCCTTATACAGCATTTGTTTCATCTGCTCATGTATCATTTTCTCATGTTGTATTTTTTCTAATGTTTCCTCTTCTATTACTTTATAATTTTTTGTCTCCCTTTTTTTCTTTCGTTCTTTTTTGTTAATTTTCGTTTCTTCCTTCAAAGGTTCTTCTATTTCTTCCATAACATTGTTTTCTAGATTTTCTCCTATATCTTCTTCATCCTCTTCTTGTTCATGTAATTTCTCTATATTGTTCTCTATTTCTTCAACCTCTATATCTTCTTGCCATTCATCATTTGTTTGTGAAACCTGTTTTCTTTTTTTCTTTTTCGTTTTTCTAGGTGTATTAAATGCTATAAATACATTTAATACTAAAATTATAATAATAAAAAACACTGTATATATATTTGTTGCTAAATTATATAGTACTGTTAAAATATTTGATTTAAATTTTACAACACCATATATCTGATCTGCTTGAATATTCGGATCTTCAGCACTATTACTTTGTAAACCTCTTGCATGGAAAATCAAATTCCCATTTTCATCTGTATTGATTCCAACAACATTGTGCATAATGATTTTTCCTGCATATTCCCCGATTTTACCCAAATATACTATATCGTCTCCTACTTTAATATCCTTCGGATTGACTTCTTTACTGATAACCACTTGTCCAATTCCATATTCTGGCTCCATACTTCCAGTAACAACTCTAAATATTCTATAGCCACCTATGGATTGATTACTATTAGATACCCTTTGCAAAATAATGACAGCCATTAAAATGAAAGCAATAATGACAAGTATTTGATATAATATAATCAGTATAATTTTGATTATCTTCTTGGCGTTTCCTTTTGATTTATTATCTTCTTTCATAGTTTAACCCTCTATCTTATAATTATCTCTTAATTTTTTTATTTCATATTTTCTCCTTTTGATTTTCCTATTATTTATCACTTTTTCTCTAAAATTGACCAAAATACATATGATAACTATCAAAATACATACATTGATAAATCCACTAATCGTTTGTATGTAATTTACAAATTTTCCTATTTTAGGAATGATAAATACTACTTTACCATATATATTTTGCAGGTTGACTGGTTCTAAATCTTCTACTTCATTATGATCCCCTTTGGTAATAAATTGTTTCTCCCCTTTTTTGTATGTAATTTCTGATATTCTATGTGAGATAATTCTGTCTTCTTGCTTGAATGTTATAATATCTCCTTTTTGTAGTTCTTCTAAATTACATCTTTTCACAATTGCCAAATCATCCTTGTAAAATGTTGGCTGCATACTTTCAGAAACGATATGAAACATATATATACCAAAAATATGCTTTTTCTCTTCTATAGATAAAATCAAATTGATAATAAAAAGAACGATTAAACTAATGAGTATAATTACTTTGACTATTTTTTTTGTTCTTTTCTTATTTTTTATTTTATGAGAAATTTTTTCAATATCATATTCCAATTTTACTCTCAGCTCCATTAATAGGTTCTAAAGTCCCATTTCTTTGACACTCATAATATATTCTAAGTCTTTTATAGAAAATTTGCTTTTTTGAATATTATTATAATTGTTTATGATTTTCACTTTTCTGATAAAATCTTCTATACTATCTTCTTCAAAATTTTCTTTAGAAATCTGCATTCCTAATAATTTATATTTATCTTTTATAATAATAGACAAATCTTTCGTATCACTAATATTTACATGGTTTATCACTGTGATATTAGAAAAATTAATAAATTTTCTTACTTCATCAGCTTTTTCTCCAATTTCTTTATCTGTTATATCTTCATTATTTTTTATCATTGCTTTAGCCATATATCCATAATAACTGCTTGCAAATTCTAGTACATCAAATAATGATGATGTCTCATCTAAGTCTTGAAGGATATTTTTGTTTATGATTTCTTCATCTAATTGCATATATACTTTTTTTAAATCTAAAATGAAATTGTTTCTTTGTAAAATAGCTACACTATCTTTTTTGTCCTCTGTTTTTTTTCGTTCAAACCATCCTTTATTTGGTTTTTCAATTTTTGCATTTAATTTAAAAATTTCTACTTGTAATTTTCTAATTTCTTCTTTTAAAATTTCATATTGTGTTTTTTTGACTTTTTTATCTTTATTGGCTTGTGCTGTTTTTAATAACTCTTGTCTTGTTTGCAATATTTGCTCAATCAAAAATTTATATTCTAAATATTTTGCATATTCTGTTAAATTCATACTCAATTTATCAATATTTTCATTGATTTCGTTTTTTTCTATATCTGATAAAGCTGTAACATCTTTTCCAGTTAATTCTAAATATATTCTCTTGTAATTATCTTCTTTATAATCATTGATATTCAGACTTCCTGTATAAAATTTGTCAAGAATCATTTTATTATCTGTTTCCTCTATTTTATTTTTCTTTTTGATTAATTCTGCTTTCTTTTCCTCAAGACCTTCTACTGTTAAAGAAAGACTTTTTAATATTTCTTGTGCTTTTTCGTTATAAAATTTATCGATTTGATTTTCATATTTATCATAAATATATCTGACATTAACATATAGATGAGATACAACTTCTGAACATTCCCAGTATACTTTTTCAAATTGGTTTTTAACAGCTTCTGAATTGATATCTCCATCATATGCTTCTCTTAATAAAACTTCCATATATTTTTTAGCATATTCACTAATACAAAAATCATCTGCTGTTAATTTTATCCCCACTTTCTCAAATTGTTTGATACTAAAAATCAATTCTTTATTTAATCTTTCTAAATTGCTCTTATAATACCCATTTATGTTATATATCACACGATCTAATCCCATTTTTTCAAATGAAGATCGCATATCTGTATTTTTTTCCGCTATATTATATTTTAAGATTTCTTGCTCTATTTGAGGTATTTCTGTATTTTCTTCAACAGTCGTCAATTCCACATATCTACTTTGTATTTCTTTTAATAATTTTTGATTTAGATTTTCATATTTTTGTGTCATATCTTGTATGGTTTGTAATAATGTTTTTATGGTTTTTATACCATTTCTTGGTAATACGGAAATCACTTCTTTATCTGTTGTCATTTGTTTTTCTATATTTTCTACTAACTCTTTCACGAATTTTCCTCCTCTAATTTTTTAACAGCTTCATATTCATTATTTAAAAATTTCAAAAAACTTTCTACTTGTTTTTGGGTATTTAATAATTCCTCATTTTCTAAATTAGATGTCTTTATATTTTTTAGTTCCATCAAACTCACCTCTTTTTTTAAGTTGTTGTTTCCTCCTCTGATTCTATATATTGTGTAAATGACATAGTTGCACGATATTTTAATGTTGTATGTAAATGATCTTGAGAAGTATTGTTCTCTACTTGATTTGTTGTTTCATCATTTGTATTATTATCTTCATCTGTGATATTTTGTTCTTCTCCTCTAAATTGTGTATCTGCTTTATTATCCATTGTATTTCCTTCGCCATCATTCCATCTAAATAATACTCTAATTTCTCTTTTCTTTTCTCCAGCACTATTGAATTCTGTTGTTGGATCAATAACACCTTTTATTTCATTTGTTTCTGTTATCATATGATTTTCTCCATCAATCACCTCATATCCATAGATTTCAAAATCTTCTAATGGGGTTTCATTTAGTTGTTCTATCGAAAATGCATATTCAAATGCAACATCCACATCTGTATAATCTATTAACACTTCAAAATAGCCAGTTTGTCCAGGTACTAAAACTTTAGGATTTATATATTCATTTTCTGTAAATATAGGTTCCATAACTTCATTTAGTGTTTCTGCATCATGGATAATCTTATCATTTACTTTTACTAACCATCTCTTAATATTCGTATGATATGTAGTATCTACTTGTTCAAAATATCTTGCATAGGTTCTTTGTATAGAAAAAATGGTAATGATTAAAGAAATGAGACATAATATTTCTATCATTCTAATTTTATTTTTTTCTTTCATTAATTTTCCCTTTCTGTATGTTTTACTTTTTTTCCTCTAAAGATTCTAAATGCTACATATATGGTTAAAGGCAATATGCCACAGAAATAGAAAATATATTTATTATTCAGTAACATACAAATTAATGATAAAACATACATTTTCGTTTGTACAACACCATTGATTTGTTCTGCATAAACTAGAGGATCTTCTAAATTATTTGCAATACCTTGTGTATGAAAAACTTTTTTACCATCTACTTCTTCGATATCTATCACTCTGTGGGTAACAAGTATTCCTTTTACAGCTCCTGTTTTTCCTTGATATGTCACATCATCCCCAATTTGGATATCGTTTGGATCTGCTTCTTTTACAAGTATAACATCCCCCACTTGATATTGCGGAATCATACTTCCAGTTTGTACTCTAAATATCCTAAATCCTAAAAATGATTCCTTATTATTGGTAACTTTTTGAACAATGATGATAATCGAAATAAATATGATAGCAATCATTAAAATTTTTACAATGACATTCCAAATAACACGAATACATGTTATACCAGCTTTTGTTTTTCTTCTTGGCTTAGTTGCTGTTTCTACTTCTATATCATCATTCTCGATTTTATTTTTTACTTTTGATTGGTTACTTTCCGTTATATTCTTTACTTTTGATGTGTTAATTTCTATTTTATTTTTTACTTTCTTTCCTTTCATTTCATCCTTTTTGATTGTAGTTTCTGCCTTTTTGATAGTTGTTTGATCTTTTTTCGCTTTGTTATCTTCTGTTTTTGTATTCTTTTTCGTACTAGCTTTTGCTTTATTTGTTGTACTTTTATTTTTACGCTCTTCTCTTTCGTCATTCTTGTTTTCCATTTACTTTAACCTCACTTCTTTTGCTTGTTTCATATATTTTTCAATTCGATCTTTAAATCGATCTTCTATTGGTTTTAAAGAAATCAACTTTCTTGTTTTCATAATCAATATTTTCTCTGAAATCAATTTATTTAGTTCTTTTTCTGTCATATCTGGATTTAATTCTATAATTCTTTCTATCATAGCATCTGTTAATTCTTTTGCCATTTTTTTATCTTCGATTGCTGACTTAGCTTGTCCTTTCAAAATATTCGTGTTGTCTGTCTTTTTAAAAATAGAATAAAGCAAAAATATATCTTCATCAACTAATTCCTTAACAATTCCTTTCTCTTCATAATTACTCGTCTCATTAATTGTTTTATCATTTAGTTCCATTTGATCACTTAAGTAATTCCAGAGCTTTACAGCATATTGAAAATTTACATTTTTTAACAAAACATTTGTCATTTTTAATGGTGCTTTTACATAAGTTGCTTTTTTAGCAACTAAAGTTTGATATACTTCCGTTTGTTTTAACATTTTTAAAGATCTTTCTATACTAGCAATTCTTTCTGATGTTTTTTCTGTCTTAGTAATTTGCGTCACCCTTTCAGAATGATATTCCATATTCACATTAATTTTTTCTTTTCCTAATTTCACTTCTGCTTGATAATTAGCATTTTGATGATTTTTTCCTTTATATTCCTCGTCTTCTTGTTTTTTTCTCAGATACATATAATCTTCAATTAATTTTATTAACGTATATAAAAACCTATTTTCATAAGTTAGAAAAGTTTCTTCTTTATAAGAATTCAAAATCTTTTTAGGTGTTACTTCTCCACTTTTTTGATTAAACCTATCTACCAAATTGACATGTTTTGATAAATGTTTGACACTTTCTACAGTTACTTTTTTAATTAATTCAATCTTAATAATTTCCTCTTCTGTTACAATATTTTTAATTTCCTTTGTCAAAGCTTTCTCTAAATATGGAATCGTAAACTCAACCATATCCATCCACTCATCATTTTCGACAAGGTGATTTCTATCTACATCCATCATTAATTTAGAATCCACTTTACTAAGGAAATTCGTTGATTTATCTTTTTCCATATTCGCCAATTTTACAATATTTAAGTCCATATTTCCCTCCGAGGTTGCCAAAGGGGACGTGTTCATTTGGCAACTTTTTTATGTAAGTTGCCAAATGAACACGTCCCCTTTGGCAACCTCTCTATTAAGACATTTTCTTAAGTCTTAGTAGAAATTCAGTACATTCACTCATTTTACCTTTTCCAAAAGTTTTATCTAAGAATTCTATATATCCATCAATTTCATCTCTAATTAACGTTAAGTTTAATCCTTCAAATTTTCTTAATACTTTTTTTGCCATAAAATAATCTACTGCTTCTGTTTCGTCTCCACCACAAGCGACATATACTGGTACAAATTTTCTCATATGTTTTACAATACGGTTACCAAATGCCACTCTAAAATGTTTAATGGTATAGTTATCCATGTCTTCTATTTTCTGTAAAGTGGATGGTGACATCGCATAATCTGTCATGGCTTTGTCAAATAATCCATTTAAGTATGAATAGTTTACATCTAATGCATCCACATCATCTGGTTCAAAAGCAACACCTTTTTCGTTAATATCAATTGGCATTGCTCTATCATATACCTTATCTGTTACCATGAATGTTGAGTCATCATTGTTGATGGTTCCAATATACCATGCATTTGGTGGAATTTGTAATTTTCCTTTTATCAATTTCTTTGGATCTGTTGGCCATGAGCTTTGTACAATTTCAATTTTCCAATCTTTTGTACTGTGCATTTCTAGTATAGATAACATTTCTGCAAAATAATATTCCACACGTGCTAAGTTCATCTCATCGAGGATAACCGTATAAATTTCATCTGTGTAACCTGCTTCATATAAATATGCTAAAAAGTCAGTTTCGTTAAATTTTTTTGTAAATTCGTTCAAATATCCAAATATATCTGTTCTATCTCTCCAAGAAGGTTGTACAGAAGCTACACATGATGGGTGTTTTACAAAATTTCCCCATGCAAGAGATATAGATGTTTTACCTGTACCAGAAATACCTTGTAAGATAACTAATTTGGTTGATGCAATGGCTGATACAAATAATCTTATCATTTTTTCGCTATAATATAGTTTTAACTTACTTGCAGCAAAATTTCTAAACATATAACAAAATTCTGGTAATGTAAAACTATTATGATAATCTTTTTGTTTGTATTTTGCAAATTCTTCATCTATCATGGTTAATTTAGAAAATCTACTTTGACTATTTGGATCAATTTGTTCTTCATTATTTGCTTCTGATTGTG
>CAMLUB010000023.1 GCA_946486515.1 uncultured Clostridium sp. | reverse complement strand
TTAAAATTAATTACAAATTTAAAGTGTAAATTTAGAGTAGATAAAATCTGCTTTTCATTTTAACAAAAATCTATCACAAAAGAAATTGCGACTGGAATGCAGATGATGTTGATAAAATATTAGAAATATTAGAAAAAAACAATGTAAAAATTACGTTTTTCATGGTAGGGGATTGGATAGAAAAATATCCAGAGGCGGTCAAAAAAATACATGATGCAGGTCATGAAATCGGAAGTCATAGTGATACACATCCACATGTTAATAATCTTAGTTATGAGGAAAATATAAAAGAAATAGAAAACAGTAATGACAAAATAGAAAAAATTACAGGAGAACGAACAAATTTATATAGAACACCATATGGAGAATATAATCAAACAGTTATCAAAGCAGCACAAGATAATGGATATTATACAATTCAATGGAGTTTAGATACACTAGATTACACAGGTATAACAGGAGAGGAAATGTGGAATCGCATACAAGATAAAATTAGTTTCGGAGATATCCTATTAATGCATAATGGAACAAAACATACAGCAGATAGTTTAGATAAGATTTTGAAAAATATAAAAGAAAAAAATCTAGAAGTTGTAAAAATTTCAGAATTAATATATAAAGAAAATTACACAATTGATATAAATGGAATACAAACAAGTAATTAAAATATGTAATGATGTATAAAATTGGCAATAGAGGGAAAAATAAATATAGTTTTTTTAGGAGAAAAGGAAAATGCACTTTATTGGTATTTTTTCAAATTATTTAGAATATGAAATAATAAACCAAAATATAATTAAAATACTAAATAGAACAGATTTAACATTCATTCATCTAAGTTCTAAAAATATAGAAAATATGAGAAATATTGTATTTGAAACTATTGTACTATGTCACCAAGAAGTCTTAAATGAAGAACAAAGAAAAATATTAAATAAACTTTGTAGTAATAGTAGGGTTGTTATTGTAAATGCAGATGTATTCTGTAATACCAAAATTATATCTAATAAAAAAATTAATTGCATCAGTTATGGACTCAATCAAAAATCAACAATTACCATTTCGAGTATTCAAGAAGATAAAGCTATTTTATCTATACAAAGAAATATCCATAATTTAGAAGACAAGACAATTGAAATGGGGGAAATAGGAATCAATTTAAAAAATTATAAACCAAGTCAAATAGAAAACATATTTGCTATTTTTGCAATATATTTTATATATAGTAGAAAAAATAATTGAAAACAAAGGATTTTTTAGAAAAAAATTACAAATTTAACTTTTTATGTAGACAAAGACAGGAAAATGTTGTATAATAAGTAATGTAGACTAAAAGAATTAAAAAAATACAATTGATAAAATAAATTTAAGGAGGAAAATAAATTGGATACAAATTATTTAGAAAACAACTATTTAACACTAGTTGGAAAAGTTACAGGAGAAAAAAAATTTAGTCATGAAATTTATGGTGAAAGATTTTATATCTTTAATTTAGAAATACCTCGTTTAAGTGGTGTAGAAGATATAATACCAATTACGATATCAGAAAGACTAATTAATGAGGATACATTACAAAAAGGAAAAAAATTATTAGTTAAAGGACAATTCAGATCATATAATAGTTATGAAAGAGAAAAAAACAGATTAATATTAACTGTATTTGCTAAAGATGTTAGAGTAATATCTGAAGAAGAGCAAAGTGAAGAAGAAAATGAAATAGCAAAAAAAGACATTGTTACCAATGAGGTAGTTTTAGTTGGTTATATTTGTAAAAAACCAATTTATAGACAAACACCATTTGGTAGAGAAATTGCAGATATCTTACTTGCAGTTAATAGAGCATATAATAAGTCAGACTATATTCCATGTATTGCTTGGGGAAGAAATGCAAGATTTTGTCAAAATCTTGAGGTTGGTTCTCAAATAAAATTAGTAGGTAGAGTTCAATCAAGAACTTATGAAAAGAAACATGAAGATGGAAGTGTTGAGACAAGAGTTGCTTACGAAGTTTCAGTAGGAAGTTTAGAAGTGATTGAAGAAAATGATAATGAAAATACGGTTGAAACAGAAAATCAAGAAGCTGTATAAAACATAAATAGAAATGCGATAAAAAGTTTGAAAAGTCTAGTCTTTTCAAACTTTTTTTGATATAATGCAAAAGAAATCATTTTATTTGAAGTAAAAGTCAAAAATAATATACAATACATGTTAAAAAAATATTTTTAAAGTAAAATGATTATAAAAAGATTTTTGGAGGAGAAACATGTTTAAACACAAAGAAGAAAAAGAGAAAAAAGAAACCAATGAGAAAAACGTGAAGATAAAAGGGATACTTCATTCTAAATGGTTTTTTGGAGTAATAGCAATTGTATTAATTGCCATATTTTGTATTGCGATGACACCAGTTACATTACAAAATGATACATTTTATACTATAAAAATAGGAGAACAAATTACAAAGACTGGAATCGATATGCAAGATCATTTTTCTTGGCATGAAGGGTTAGCATATACTTATCCACACTGGTTGTATGATTTAATTACTTACTATATATATGATGGTTATGGGATGACAGGAATCTATGTAACTACTTGTATATTAACAGTTATATTAGGTATCTCTCTATATTTTGTAAATATTAAAATTGCAAAAAATCAAATTGTTTCATTTTTTTTAACAATCATTGTTATTTATATTCTGAGAGGGTATATTGCAGCAAGAGCACAATTGGTAACTTTTATTTTATTTGTGTGGATCATCTATTGTATTGAAATGTTTTTGCAAAATAGAAAAATTCGATATGCTGTTGGATTGGTTATAATTTCAACATTGATTGCTAATTTACATTGTGCTGTTTGGCCATTCATATTTGTATTGTTTCTACCATATATAGCAGAATATATACTTGCATTAATAGCAGAAATTACCATATATAGAAAAGTAAATATAAAAGTCTTGAATTTTAGAATCAAGTTATTAACAAAATTGGGAAAACATGTGGATAAAAAATTAGCATTAGAAGAAAAATTAAAAGATATTTATGCAAAAAATGAGAAAATAAAAGTAAAAAGAGAAGGAGAATTAAAAAATCCTTATAAAATTAAATTTACGAAAAATGCTAATGTGAAATGGTTAATTTTAGTAATGCTTATATGTGGATTTACAGGGTTATTAACACCATTGGGGGATACGCCATACACGTATTTAGTAAAAACAATGGCAGGTAATACTACTCAAAATATTAACGAACATTTGCCAATGACAATTATTAATGAAACAGAAGCATTATCATCAATTGCAGTTATTTTGGCAATCTTAACTTTTACAAAAACGAAAATTAAGCTTAGTGATTTATTTATGATAGGTGGTTTATGTCTTTTAATGTTTGCTTCTAAAAGGCAACTGACCATGTTTTGTTTAATAGGTGTATTTATTGTTAATAAATTGATATGTGAATTATTTGAAATATACACCAAAGATGGTTTAGCAAGACTAACAACTATGATTACAGGAAAAATAGGTTATATAATGATCATTATTTTTATGTTAGCTGCCAGTTATCATGTTTATGAACCTAAACAAGATGATGAATATATAAATGAATCAGAGTATCCAGTGCAAGCTTGTGATTATATTTTAAAGAAAATAGATTTAGGAAAGGCAAAATTTTATAATGAATATAATTATGGAAGTTATATGATATATCGCGGAATTCCAGTATTTATTGATTCTAGAGCAGATTTATATGCACCTGAATTTAGTGGAAAAGAAGAGGATATTTTTATGGATTTTATTGATACTTCTAGTATAGGAACATTTTATGAAGATACATTCAAAAAATATGGTATTACACATGTGATTACTTATGAAAATTCTAAAATGAATATGATTATTGAAGAAACGAAAGATCCAAATTATAAAAAATTATATGAGGATGATTATTTTACTGTATATGAGAGATTAAATGTTTAATTACTAATGAAATATGTTATCTAATAGAAAAAAACATTTAACAGAATGAGTAGAAAGGGATAATAAGTAGAAAAGTGAGGAACTTATGAGAAAAGAAGAAAAGAAAAAATTAAAAAAACTATATATAATGCTAGCGATTATGATATTTTGTATCATATTTATAGACCAATTATCTAAAGTTCTAGTCGTCCATTATGGAGAAATTTCAGTATTATCAAGTAAAGTTGTATTAAAACAATCAGAAATTCCTAATAGTTATTACGACGAAACCTCTAGAGGTGTAACAATACTAACCAATTTAGTTATTGTAGGAATTATATTAGGGATTATAAAAAGTGATAATCAATTTGTAACTAGAAAAACAAAAATATTGTTAAGCTTTGCTTTTGCAGGTGGTGTTAGCAATATTATTGATAGACTATGTAGGGGACGTGTGGTAGAATTTGTAAACATTGGAAATTTTCCACCATTTAATATAGCCGATGTTTGTATTTTAATTGGTTGGGTTTCCTTTGTGGCTATATTTGCTTCTTTTTCAGTAAAAGAGTTATCCAAAAAGAAACCAAAGGAACAAAGAGAAACAAATGAAACAAGAAAGCCAGATAATGAATCTTCTAATAAATAAGATTGAAAAATTTAAATCTTTTATAACGATATAAGTGAAAGGACTAATCATAGATGAAATATTTTGAAGTAGAAAATGAAAACAAAAGAATAGATGCCTATTTATCAGAAAGGCTTGAAGATACATCAAGAGTTGCGATACAAAGATTTATAAATAATGGAAAAGTATTGGTAAATGGTAAAACCATAAAAGCATCATATAAAGTACAAGCAGGAGATAAAATTCAAGTAGAAGAAGAAATTCCAGTAGAGGTATCTTTAAAAGCACAAGAAATTCCTTTAGACAGTATTTATGAAGATAATGATATCATTGTAGTAAATAAACCCAAAGGAATGGTAGTACATCCTGCAAATGGAAATCCAGATGGAACATTAGTAAATGCTATTATGGCAATTTGTAAAGATTCTTTATCAGGCATCGGTGGAGAAATCAGACCAGGAATTGTGCATCGATTAGACAAGGATACATCAGGAATTATTATTGTTGCAAAAAACGATAAAGCTCATATAAATTTAAGTGAACAAATAAAAGACCATAAAGTAAAAAAGACATATATTGCTTTAGTAAGAGGAATCGTCAAAGAAAACGCAGCAACTATTAATATGCCAATTGGAAGAAGTGAAAAAGATAGAAAAAAAATGGCAGTTACCAAAAAAGGAAAAGAAGCGATTACCCATTTTAAAGTATTACAAAGATACGATAATTATACATTATTACAAGTAAATATAGAAACAGGAAGAACCCATCAAATTAGAGTACATTTATCTCAAATCGGATATCCAATTGTCGGAGATGAAGTGTATTCAAACGGAAAAAATGAGTGGAATATAAAAGGACAATGTTTACATGCCAAAAGCTTAGAATTTACACATCCAATCACTGGAGAAAAGATGTATTTAGAAGCAAAATTACCTAAATATTTTGAAAATATGTTAAAAGATTTAGAAAATAGAAAAAGACAGGATTAATATCAGAAGGGAGAATATTTGTTGGAAGAAATACGATTACAAAAATATTTAGCAGAAGCAGGGATTGCTTCAAGAAGAAAAGCAGAAGAATTCATTTTACAAGGAAAAGTGCAAGTAAATGGAAAAGTGGTCACAGAATTGGGGACAAAAGTACAACCTAAAAAAGATGAAGTGAAATATGAAAATAAAATTATGAAAATAGAAAACAGGAAAATCTATATTTTGCTAAACAAACCAATTGGATATGTAACAACTGTAAAAGACCAATTCAATCGTGATTCTGTTTTAGACTTAGTAAAAGTAAAAGAAAGATTAGTACCAGTAGGAAGATTGGATATGTATACATCAGGAGCTCTAATTCTTACAAATGATGGGGATTTTGTATATAAAGTAACACACCCAAAACATGAGATTAATAAAACATATACAGTCACATTAAAAGGAATCGTTAGTAAAGAAAAGGTAGAAGCTTTAAGAACAGGTGTAGATATCGGAGGATATATGACAAAGCCTGCTAAAGTCAAGATATTAAAGATTGATGAAGAAAAAAAAATCACAAGACTAGAAATTATTATCCATGAAGGAAAAAACAGACAAGTCAGAAAAATGTGTGAAGCAATTGGACATAAAGTACTTGCTTTACATAGAAGTGCTATTGCAGGAATAGGTGTAAAAGATATAGAACTCGGAAAATGGAGATATTTGTCGAAAGAAGAAGTGAAAAAAATATCTAATTAACATATAAAAGAAAAAGATGCTATTTCAATTGAAAGAAGTGAAATAGCATCTTTTACAGATAATTTGTTATAATTCAGACCTAAGTAATCTTCCAGGGGTGATATGTTATATTTTTAAGGATCTCGGCTACCTGCCAATTCCCGTTTAACAAATTCTAAGAATAAAAACACAACAATACCTGGAAACAGAACCCTTTGTGCTTTTATCCTAAGAATTTGTAAAACTATTCTGGTCGCATTCGAACGCTTAAAAATATAACATATCACCCCTGGAAGATTACTTAGGTCTGAATTGTAACCGATAATTTCAAATGTCGACAAATTGTCGATAGAAAATACTTGAATTTTTTACATTTTTGTGATTTAATATACATAATTTTAATTTATATATTTTAGTCTAATTTTTATCATATATTTTAATATCAAAAAGAATTCCAAAAGTAAGTTTAAAATTTATTTTGTTAGGAGGTGATAGAGTCATATATCAATTTACCTATAAAAACTATATTCAATGTATTCATAATGTAAAACAATATGATTATTTGAATTTACAAGAAGAAAACGAGAAATATCATGTTTTTGAAGAAAACAATTTAAATATAAAATATAGAGAAATCATCGAATATCTATTTAAAGATAAAGAAAGAATTTGTTCCTTTCTTAATTGTTTTTCAGATAGTTATGAAAAAATAGAAAAAGAAAAATTAGTATATATGGATTTCTATAAAAGCCAGAAAGGTATAAGAATCATATATAAGCATTTGGATAGACAAATTTTTTATATGATTATATATCAACAAGAGATTTTTATTGATTTGCCATATGTTGTTTTACAAGAATGTATCAAAATCATTCAAAATTGTAAGCAAAAAAATATCAAAAATATCAGTATCATTCCCATTGTGATATATGTTAAAGAAAATCCATATCATTATAGAAAAAAAATGAAGCAATGTTTTCAGATGACAACATATGATAATCATATATTAGAGTTAAAATATAATTTATTGAATGTATCAAAATTTTCAAAACATCCTAATATGAAAAATACCATATTAGAGGATTTGATATATATAGAAAATTAGAATATATCAAATTTTATATAGCAACTAACCCTTACATGTATTGTTATGATTTTGAAACACCTAGTGCGAAAGCAACCACTTATGTTGAAAGATAAATTTTTATATAGTCTTAAATAAATTTAATTCTATTTAAAAATTTACTTTTCAATGTGTGAAGGTTGCTCCAATCTCACTCGCTATTGCTCGTTTGGTTGCTTACGCGGTGTTTCAAAATTATAACAATACATGTAAGGGTTAGTTGTATATTATAATAAAGACACAATCTTTTTTTGTTTTACATAAAATATATTAATGACAAAATAACTGAAAAATGTATTAAAAGATTAGAAAGGAATGAAGCTACATGAAAACGATATTAGAGATAAAAAATATTTGTAAAACCTATCAGAGTAAAGAAGGGGAAATTTTAGCACTAGATAATATTCATTTTCGAGTAAAAGAAGGAGAGTTTGTATCTATTATAGGTCCTAGTGGATGTGGAAAATCTACTTTATTATCTATCATTAGTGGATTAGAAGAAAAGACAAAAGGAGAAATCTACATAGAAAATAAAAAAGTAGAAGGAATTTCAGAAGATGTGGGATATATGTTACAAAAAGATTGCCTATTAGAATGGAGAAACATATGGAGTAATAGCATATTGGGATTAGAGCTAAAAGGAAAATTAGATGAAACAAGCAAACAATATGTAGAGAATTTATTAAAAAAATATAATCTTTACGATTTTAAAAATAAATATCCATCTGAACTATCTGGAGGAATGAGACAAAGAGCAGCTTTGATTAGAACTTTAGCAACAAAACCCAAAATTTTATTATTAGATGAAGCCTTTTCAGCATTGGATTATCAAACCAGAATCATGGTAACCAATGATATATATTCTATATTAAGAAAAGAAAATATGACAGCCATCATTGTTACACATGATATCTCGGAAGCTATCAGTATGTCTGATAGAGTGATAGTATTAACCAAAAGACCAGGAAGCGTAAAAGATATTCATATAATTGATTTTGAGATGGAAAATCGAAATCCGATTAATGTAAGGGAAAGTCCAAAATTTAGTAGGTATTTTAATACTTTATGGAAGGAGTTGGGGGGTGATGAATAATGTTTTATCACAAGAAAGAAAACAATATATCAAACATAACCGAAAAAGAAAAATATTGGTACTTGTAACACAGGTAGCAATATTCATCGGATTTTTAGCTATATGGGAAATATTAGCCAATAGGAATGTAATTGATAGCTTTATTATGAGTCAGCCGAGTAGAATATGGGAAACATTAACCAATTTAGGCTCTAATGATTTGCTAATGCACATAAAAGTGACGGTTTATGAAACAGTTATAGGATTTTTATTGGGAACCATTTTAGGAACAATCATTGCGATTTTGTTATGGTGGTCTAAATTTCTTTCAGATGTATTAGAACCTTATTTAGTTGTGTTAAATAGTTTGCCAAAAGTAGCTTTAGGACCTGTTATCATTATTTGGGTAGGAGCAGGAACACCAGCTATTATTGTGATGGCAGTTGCGATTTCATTGGTTGTTACCATATTAGAAAATTTAAATGGATTTATGAAAACAGATAAAGATTTAATCAAAATGGCAAAGACATTTAAAGCTACAAAATTTCAAATATTAACGAAAATTGTGATACCAGCTAATATTTCTACCTTTATCAATTCTTTAAAAGTGAATATTGGGCTTTCTTTAGTAGGTGTTATTTCTGGAGAGTTCTTAGTATCTAAAGCAGGTTTAGGATATTTGATTGTATATGGTGGGCAAGTCTTTAAATTAGATTTAGTTATGGCAAGTGTGATTATACTTGGTGTTGTGGCAGGACTGATGTATTTAGCTGTGCTATTATTAGAGAAAATTATATTGAAATCTAAAAAGTTTCAATGATGGAGAATTACTATGTAAATAGTAGTTCTTTTTTGTTAAGTCTAAGCAATTAAGATTTCACAAATTATAATAAGCAACATAAAATATAGGAAGAAAACATAAGGAGGTGTGAAATGAGTAAAAAAAGAAAAATTACACTAGTGGTAATGATTGTGTTCATAGCCGTTGTTCTTGCTATTGTTATTATAAAATCCCAAAAAGGAAATCATCAAAATACCTTACAAACCATCAATGTTAGTGAAGTAACACGTTCTGTCTTTTATGCACCACAATATGTTGCTATTAACAATGGATATTTTGAGGAAAAGGGACTTGAAATTGAATTATCGACTGGTCAAGGGGCAGATGCTGTTATGACAAGTGTATTAGCAAATCAAGTAGAAATTGGATTTGCAGGTCCAGAAGCGTCTATCTATGTATATAATGAAGGAAAAGAAGATTATACAGAGGTATTTGCACAATTAACGAAAAAAGATGGAGCATTATTAGTTTCTAGAACAAATGAAGAGAATTTTCGTTGGGAAAATTTAAAAGGTAAAACAGTGATTCCAGGCAGAAAAGGTGGCGTACCATATATGACTTTGGAATATGTATTAAAAAAGAATGGAATCAATCCAGAAACAGATGTCGTATTAGATGATAGCATCAAATTTGACCTAATGGCAGGAGCATTTGCTGCTGGAAATGCAGACTATGTAACTTTATTTGAACCAACAGCATCTTTAACAGAACAAGAAGAAAAAGGATATGTAGTGGCATCAGTAGGAGAAGAAGCAGGAGAAATACCATATACAGCTTATTTTGCTAAAAAGAGTTATATAGAAGCAAATAAAGAAATCATTCAAAACTTTACAGATGCCATTTATGAAGGGCAAACTTGGGTAAAAGAACATACCGCGGAAGAAATTGCTACTGTTATACAAGATTTTTTCCCAGACACAAGTATAGATATGTTAACACAAGCAATACAAACATATAAAGATATTGATGCATGGAATGAAACACCGGTATTAGAAAAAGAAAGTTTTGATAGGCTTCAAGAAGTTATGACATTGGCTGGAGAATTAGAAAATCCAGCACCATATGATAAAGTAGTTAATAATATGTATGCCATCCAAAGTATAGAAAATTAATTTTTACTATTATGTAAAAAATGTATTGACAAATAAAACCTATAATGTTATATTTACCAATAAAGGAGAAGTGATAATATGAATATGAATTTTTCTAATATTGGTAAAAGGATACAAGCAACGAGAATAAACAATAAAATAACTCAAAAAGAAATGGCAGAATTTTTAGGATTATCTTTAAATTATGTGAGTAAATTGGAACATGGAAGAACGAAAATAGATTTAAAAACATTTATGAGGATATGTGATTTCTTAAATATTTCTATTTACGATGTTCTAAATGAAAAAAGTGAAAATATAATAGGTTATATGGATAAAGATTTGTATGAATTAATTATTCGATGTAATATGGAAAAACAAAAATTTATATATCATATGGTGAAACTATTGATAAAAAATCAAGTGGTATGAGCAATATACGTATAGAAGTCTAAACTGTCACGAATATATCTAGTTCAGAATAAAAAAATTAGCAATTTTTGGAAAAAAGTCAAAAATTTGACTTTTTTTTAGATTTATAGTATACTATTTCGGTACTACTTTTTTTAAAATATAAAATATTTAAGGAGAAGGATTACAATGAAAAGTAAAATGAATATAAAAAGCATTTTTGTTATGGCAATTATATCATTAGCTAGTTTGCTTTTTATAAATATCAGTTTAGCAGCAAATACTGGAACAATTAATGTAGAGGTTGCTAATTTAAGGAAGACAGCAGATGCTGAAAGTACCATCTTGGAACAAATTACTTTGAATCAAGAAGTGGAAATTATCGGAGAAGAAGGTGACTGGTATCAAGTGACATATAATCAAATTACAGGATATGTCAGTAAAGAACTAGTTACAGTAAATTCAAATCCAGAACCTACAGAAAATAATAATACAGTAAATGAAAATAGTACACAAGAAAGCAATAAAACAACAGAAAATACGACAGACAAAAGTACTGAACCAGACAGTACAGAAGAGATAACATTGGGAGAATATAAAATTTCAGAAAATACGAGACTAAAATTAATCCCATCAATTAATGCAACAGATGTGATAGAATTAAAAACAGATGAAACAGTTACTGTCACAGACATGATGAACGGATGGGCATGTGTAGAAACACAAACAACAAAAGGTTGGTTAAGAAAAGATAAATTGAAAAAAGACAAGCCAGTGCAAGAAGTAGTAGAAGAATCAGCAGTAGAAGAAACTCCAGAAGAAGCACCAGATCAAGAAACACCAATCAAAACGCAATATGTCAATTCTACAACAGTTAATGTAAGGCAAGAAGCAAATACTTCTAGTACAATTGTAACAACTGTAGCTTTAAATACAGAAGTTCAAGTTTATAGTGAAGCAAATGGATGGAGTAAAGTAAAAGTAAATAATGTAGAAGGATATATTTCATCTTCATTATTATCCAATACGAAACAAGAAACATCAAGAGGTCAAAGTACTTCTAGAAGAACAAGTAGTACAAAAACAACCACAAATACGACAAGTCAAGCAACAACACAAACAACGAATGTACCAGCATCTGGTAATGGTTCATCAATTGTAGCAACAGCAAAAAAATATTTAGGATATAAATATACTTATGGGGGAAGTTCACCAAGTACAGGATTTGACTGTTCTGGATTTACTTCATATGTATTTAGACAACATGGAAAATCTTTAAATAGAACTGCTGCTGGACAATATAGCAATGGTGTTGCTGTTAGTAGAGCAAACTTACAACCAGGTGACTTAGTTATGTTTGGAAAATCTGGAATTAATCATGTGGCAATATATATCGGTGGAGGACAGATTATCCACGCATCAACTCCAGCAACAGGAGTTAGAATTGATTCTTTAAGCACAGGATATTATAATAATAATTATGTAGGGGCAAGAAGAATACTATAATGAAATTGGAGGAGATAGGTTGAAAAATTTGATTCTTTTCCAACCAAGATTCTACATTAGGAAAGGAATGATAACATATTTGAAAAGACCAATTGTCGTTATGGTTATAGGATATATCATTGGAATTATATGGGGGC
>CAMLUB010000022.1 GCA_946486515.1 uncultured Clostridium sp. | reverse complement strand
AGAATGGTATGAATAAATTGTCCAATTGGGGACGTTTCTGTTTGGGACATTTTTTATATTATTTAATTAAAAACTGATTCATATAAAAATGTCCCAAACAGAAACGTCCCCAATTGGACAAAAATTACGAATAATAGTTGACGAATTTCAAAAAAAATGATATAAATATTAAGTAAATTTTATGGCCCCTTGGTCAAGCGGTTAAGACGCCACCCTCTCAAGGTGGAATCATGGGTTCGATTCCCGTAGGGGTCACCATATATTAAAAGGGAGTAGCTTTCAATTACTAATCAACAGTCGCGATAATTATTATCTGGTTAGTAAGCTTTTAAATAAGTAAGCAAGACTTTTAAAAGGATAAAATCTTTTTAAGAGTCTTTTTTTTGTTGAATCGGAAACATTATTTTTTTCTATTCAATAAAAATAGTGACATACAAATTTTCTTATGATGGTTAAAAAGATTTGATTTCCTAAGTCAAAGGAAAAGGAGGCTACCAAAATGTAAAAACAAGTTTTAAATATTACATTTTTACAGAAAAATAAAACAAAAATATTGATATATTTTCATGGTTTGGATAAAATAAAAGTGAAAATATGCGAAAAAATTAAAGGAGGAAACAAATTGGAAAGTAAAAACTGGTTTAACAAAGAAGTAAAGGACGTAGAAAAAGAATTAGAAACAAATCAAGAGACAGGTTTATCAGCAGAAGAAGTAACAAAAAGAAGAGAAACATATGGATTCAATCAATTAAAAGAAAAGAAGAAAAAATCTTTATTCATGAGATTTGTAGACCAATTTAAAGATTTTTCCATTATCATTTTGATTATTGCAGCAATTGTATCAGGAGTTGTAGGCGTTGCAGAAGGAGAAGGTATTACAGATACCATTATTATCTTAATTGTTGTTATCTTAAATGCCGTAATTGGTGTAACACAAGAATCAAAAGCAGAAAAATCATTGGAAGCTTTGCAAAAATTAACAGACCACGCATCTAAAGTTATCAGAGATGGAAATGTAACAGTTGTTCCAGCAAAAGAATTAGTACCAGGAGATATTGTAGTATTAGATACAGGAGACTATATCCCAGCAGATTTAAGAATTATAGAAGCAGTTAACTTAAAAACACAAGAATCATCATTAACAGGAGAATCTGTACCAGTTGATAAAACAACAGAAAAAATCGATGGAGAAGATGTTGGAATTGGTGATAGAACCAATATGTTATTCTCATCTAGTTTAGTAACGTATGGTAGAGGAAAAGGAATTGTTGTAGAAACAGGAATGACAACAGAAGTGGGAAAAATTGCAGAAATGATTAATGAAACAGAAGAACAAATTACACCTTTACAACAAAAATTAAATAAACTAGGAAAAACATTAGGAATTACAGCTATTGTCATTTGTATTGTTATCTTTATTATAGGATTATTCCAACAAAAAGAACCAATTCATATGTTTATGACAGCGGTATCATTAGCAGTAGCAGCAATCCCAGAAGGATTGGTAGCCGTATCAACTATCGTTTTAGCTATTGGTGTGCAAAAAATGGTTAAGAAAAATGCAATTGTGAAAAAATTGCCAGCAGTTGAAACATTAGGAAGTGCAACCGTTATCTGTTCAGATAAAACAGGAACTTTAACACAAAACAAAATGACAGTAGAAAAAGTATTCTTAAATGGTGAGATAAAAGATTTAGAAGAAATTGATAGCAAAAATGTATCAGATGATATGACTACATTGGTATATGCGAATATGTTATGTAATGATACAAAAATTGCAAAAGACGGAACTCTAACAGGAGATCCAACAGAAACGGCATTGGTAGATATGGCCTTTACTTTAAATTTTGACCCATCTATCTATGATAGAATGACACGTATAGCAGAAGTACCATTTGATTCAGATAGAAAATTAATGACAACGGTTAACAAAGTAAATCAAAGTTATATAGCTTATACGAAAGGTGGAGTAGATGAATTACTAAGAATTTGTAAAGGTTATTTATATAATAACGAGATTAAAAATGACTTAGAAAATTATGCGGTAACCATTAGACAAAAAAATGAAGAAATGGCAAAAGAAGCTTTAAGAGTGCTAGCATGTGCATATAAAGAATTTGACCATGAACCAACAAAAGAAGAATTAGAAAATATTGAAAGTGATTTAATCTTTGTGGGTATGGTTGGAATGATAGATCCACCAAGAGAAGAAGCAAAAAAGGCAGTAGAAAAATGTAAAACAGCAGGAATTAAAACTGTTATGATTACAGGAGATCATAAGATTACAGCAACAGCTATTGCAAAAAAATTAGGCATATTAGAAAATGAAGATGAGGCAATTACTGGTGCAGAATTAGAAAAGATGTCTGATGAAGATATACAAAAACATGTAAGACAGTATTCTGTATATGCCAGAGTTTCTCCAGAACATAAAGTAAGAATTGTAAAAGCATGGCAAAAAAACGGCGAAATCGTAGCCATGACAGGTGATGGTGTCAATGACAGTCCTGCATTAAAGACATCAGATATTGGTTGTGCCATGGGAATTGTCGGAACAGATGTTGCTAAAGAAGCAGCAGATGTTATTTTAACAGATGATAACTTTGCAACCATTGTATCAGCAGTAGAAGAAGGTAGAAGAATTTATGACAATATATTAAAAGTTATCCAATTCTTATTATCAAGTAATATAGGAGAAGTGGTTGTATTATTCTTAGCAACACTATTAACTCCATTATTTGCGAGTTGGTTTGGAATAACGGATATTGCTCACTTAGAAATTTTATTACCAATCCATATTTTATGGATAAACTTAGTAACAGACTCTCTACCTGCATTAGCATTAGCATTTGATCCTGCCAATGCAGATATCATGAATAGAAAACCAAATAAACCAGGAAAAGGTGTATTCACAAAAGGAATGACATGGAGAATTGTATATCAAGGTGTTATGATAGGATTATTAACACTTGGCGCATTTATGATAGGACTTGCAACAACAACAGAACCAATTGATGGATTAACATTAGACGAATCAAAAATAGAAGTAGGTCAAACTATGGCATTTGTGACACTTGCTTTCTCAGAATTGGTGCATGTATTTAATGTAAGAAATAATAAAAAATCAATCTTTAAAACAAAAGTATTTAATAATAGTAAATTAATATGGGCAATACTTGCTTCAGCATTACTAATGGGAATTATCTTGGCAGTACCTGCTTTAAGAGGTATCTTTAGTATACCAGCATTACCAACACAAAATATATTAGAATTAATTGGTTTAGTAATTTCACCATTAATTATTGTGGAATTGTTTAAATTGTTTAAGATTAATAGTTTTAAAGATGAATAAAAGAAAAAGGAAAATTGGGGACGGACTCATTTTTCCTTTTTCTTTTTATTTGCCATTAAAAATTATAGAAAATAAAATATATTTTATATTTTTGTTATAAGCTAAATTTACAAAAATTTTCATTATTTTTAGAAAAAATGTACAAAATAGAATTAGAATATTCAAATGTGATAGCTGAACAAAAAGCACAAAAAATAGAATTTTGTTCAGTACACTGTACAAAAAATTGACAAACATCTAAAATAGTTGTATAATGAAATAAGAAAAGAGGGATAGCTATGATTATTCGTGAGAAGTATCTATCAAAGATACGACCATTTTATGATCAAGATTTAATTAAGGTTATCATGGGGATTAGAAGATGTGGAAAATCTGTTACATTAATGCAGATAATTGATGAATTAAAAGAAAAGGGAATACAAGAATCTCAAATTATATATATAAATTTTGAATATGAAGATTATGCCTTTATAAAAACAGATATTGACTTACATGAATTTATTACAGAAAAGATGGTAAATAAGGAAAAGTATTATTTATTTTTTGATGAAATTCAAAATGTTAAAGGTTGGGAAAAAGCAATCAACTCTTTTAAAGCATCAAAGAACGTGTCAATTTTTATAACAGGATCTAATAGTGATTTGTTATCTGGTGAACTGGCTACATATTTGGCTGGTAGGTATGTGAGTTTTAAAATATATCCATTTACTTTTAAAGAAGTATGCCAGTTAAAAAACATAACAGATAAAAATGATTTAGAAGAAGCATTTAATGATTACATCACATGGGGAGGACTACCACAAAGATTTATGCTAACAGATGAAATGCAAATAAAAACCTATTTATCAGATATTTATAATTCTATTATTGTTAAAGATATTATAGAAAGATTCAATATAAAAGATTTAGATTTATTTAATAGAATAGTAGAATATATCGTTACGACACCATCTCAAAATTTTTCAGCAGAAAGCTTATCAAATTATTTTGTTAATAATGATAATAGAGAAGTTTCAAAGGCAACATTATATAATTATCTAGAATATATGACAAAAGCAATGATGATAAATAAGGCTGATAGATATGATGTTAGAGGAAAAAGAATTTTAACAGGTAAGTATAAATATTATTTAACAGATTTAGGTATAGGGCAAGTAATGAATGTAGGCAAGAGACCACAATTAGGGGCATATCTAGAAAATATTGTGTATAATGAATTGGTATCACGTGGATATGATGTAAAAGTAGGTAATTTGGAAAAAGCAGAAATAGATTTTATAGCTACAAGATTTAAAGAAAAAATATATGTTCAAGTTGCATATATATTAGCAGATGATAAAGTAATAGATAGAGAATTTGGTGCATATAAAGGAATAGAAGATAATTACCCAAAGTATGTTTTAACAATGGATAAATTTGATTTTTCACAAGATGGAATTATCCATAAAAATGTAATAGATTGGTTGTTAGAAGAAGACAGTTAGAGAACTAGCTGTCTTTTTTTGTTGAATTGAAAAATTGGTTTTTCAATTCAACAAAAAAGACAAAGTTGCACAGAAAAATTGCATAGCAATTTTTCGCGTCGACAATCTTTACGCTTCTTCGAGAACTTAAATACATGTAGTTAAATTAGAAAAGTAGAGAAAAGTTCTCGCGAAGCGAGATTTGTCTTTTTGTATAGAAATGTGATAAATACTTAATAAAAAATTAATAAATCCTCTATTTATTATTAATAAAAATATGGTATAGTATATATGCTAGAAGATAGAAACAAATATGAATTTCTAAATAATAGGAAATGAACTTTATCAAATTTTATAAGGGTTTATTGAAGTTCAAGAAAGGAAAAAATGATGTACAATATATTAGTAGTAGATGATGATAAAGAAATCGTAAATGCCATAGAAATTTACTTATCACAAGAAGGGTATCATATTATAAAAGCTTATGATGGAGAAGAGGCTTTAGAAAAATTAAAAGAAAATGAAATTCATTTAATTATTTTAGATATTATGATGCCAAATAAAGACGGAATTGAAACATTGCAAGAAATTCGAAAAGATAAAACAATTCCTGTCATTATGTTATCAGCAAAATCAGAAGATTATGATAAAATATCAGGATTAAATACAGGAGCAGATGATTATGTAACAAAACCATTTAATCCATTAGAATTAATTGCAAGAGTAAAATCCAATATTAGAAGATATGTGGATTTTAGTTATGCAAATGATACAAGTATAAAAAATGAACATCAAAAAGAAGCATTATTAAAAACAGGTACTTTAGAGATGAATGATGAAACAAAAAAAGTGATGGTTGATGGGAAAGACATCAAGCTAACAGCGACAGAATATAACATATTAAGATTTTTATTAAAAAATAAAGGAAAGGTATATTCCATAGAGCAGATTTATGAAAATGTATGGAATGAAGAAAGTTATGGAGCAGAAAATATTATAGCTGTTCATATTAGACATATTAGAGAAAAAATTGAAATTAATCCAAAAGACCCTAAATATTTAAAAGTGATTTGGGGAATTGGATATAAGGTAGAAGATATAAAATAATAGGAAATAAAAGATTAAAAATATTTGTTACTCAAAAGAAAAAAGGGATAAGAAAATAAAAAGAGTAAAAAAGAAGGTGAGTTAATGCAAGATATTAAAGAGTCCATATTATTAAAATTTTTATGTTATATATTGATTCCTATCATGATTTTTGTTTTAGCTGTTAGTATTATCAATGTATCTATTACATCACAATATGGAGAAATGAAAGGACCAGAAGAATATATAGAAACAGAAGAATTTGGAAGAGAATATTTATTAACATTAATTTATAAAGTTCAAGATATTAACGATGATAAAGAAGAACAAAGAATAAAACCTCAAAATACAAATATATTTAGCCATTATGATGAAATTCAAGACGAAAGTTATGATCAACCAGTATATTATGAAGTCATCAATTATAGTAATACAATGGTAAGCCAATATATCAATTATATTATTATAGACAAAGAAAATGGAAATATGTTTACCAATATTCGATCAAACAATTATCCGGAAGAGATTAATAAATTAAAGGCAGAAAAAACAAATTGGTGTTATCAAGATGGAAAAATAACAACCAATATAGATAGTATTAATCAAGAAAGCACAAAATATATGACTTCATACACATATTCAACAGATAATTTGGAAGGATATGAAGTGTATTCCAATATTGATCCAAGCACATTAAGTTATTCCAATTCTTTATATGTTCAACAAACGGTATATAACATGTTTAAAGGACATGAGAACTTGCCTGTGTATCTAATACCATTGTCAGCAATTTCCATCATTATTATGATAGTCTATTTAATCTGGGCAACAGGACATGAAAAAGGAAAAGAAGGCATTCAATTAAATAGTATTGATAAAATTTCTTATGAAGTCATATCTTTTGTAATTATGTTTGTTATTGGTATGATGATGAGTTTTGCAATAGCAAGTATAGAATCACAGATTCCGCAAAAGATTCTCATCTCTGTATTTTTACTATGTTATTTAATTGGATATGCATGTTTGGCAGTATGGGTTAGTACAACAATTAGAAGATTAAAAGCAAAACAATTTATCCGTTCATTTTTAACCTATAAAGTTTGTAGATGGATAAAAGTAACATTAGAAAAAATCTTCAGAAAAGTGACAGATAAACAAAATACAAATCGAAAAATTACGATTATATATTGGGGATTTGTTGCTATCAGTATCATATTAGCATGCTTCTTATGGAGTGGAATTGGATTCCTTATCCTGATTGCTTTTTGGATATGGGCATATTATAAATTGTTACAATATAATAAGAAATTACAAAAAATTAATGAGGCATTAAGAAATATCTATGAAGGAAATCCAAATGTAAAACTAAATGAAGAAGAACTAGAAGGCACATTAAAAATCATGGCAAAATATATCAATGATATTGCAGGTGGATTTACCAATGCCATTGAACAAAGTTTAAAATCAGAAAGACTAAAAACAGAATTAATTACAAATGTATCACATGATATCAAAACACCATTAACATCTATCATAAACTATGTAGATTTATTAAAAAAAGAAGATATTAACAATGCGCAAATTGAACAATATATTGCAGTACTAGATAAAAAATCACAAAGACTAAAAAAATTAATAGAAGACTTGGTAGAAGCCTCAAAAGTTTCATCTGGAAATGTAAAACTAAATATGGAAGTCATTAACCTAAAAGAATTATTAAATCAAAGTATGGGTGAATTTGAAGATAAATTAGAAAAGAAAAATTTAAAAATAGAAATGGATTTACCAAACGAAAATGTACTAATTAAAGCAGACAATCGATACCTATATCGAGTAATCGAAAATGTATTTAGTAATATTTCAAAATATGCATTAGAAGGCTCTAGAGTATATATTAAACTAGAAAAACAAAAAGAAGAGATATGCTTAGAATTTAAAAACATATCCAAAGACAAATTAAACATTAGTGCAGAAGAATTAATGCAACGATTTGTAAGAGGAGATAAATCAAGATATACAGAAGGAAGTGGACTAGGACTATCTATAGCAAAAAGTTTAACAGAATTACAAGATGGAAAATTTAAAATAGATATCGATGGAGACTTATTTAAAGTTGTCATCAAATGGAAAAAGGAACGATAGGGACGTGTCAAATCGTTCTTTTTTTTATGAAAATATTTTACTAGATTTTCATAAAAAAGGTTTGACATTTTTATATATTTAATAGATAATGTATATGTAAAATGAAAGCGAACGAAAAAATAAAAAGAAATTACTAAGGAGGAAATATAGATGTATGTATTTAATAGGATAACGGTAAATCCACAATTACCAAAAAGAATAGAAAAATTAGGAGAGATATCAAATAATTTATGGTGGTGTTGGAATACAGAATTTTTGAGATTGTTTCAAAAAATTGATATGGATTTATGGGAACAATGTTCAAAAAATCCAGTAAAATTCTTGAAACAAGTATCACAAGACAGACTAGAAAAAGTTTCAAAAGACATTACTTTTTTAAAAGAATATGATAAAGTAGTAGAAAACTTTGAAAACTATATGAATAGTAAAAATACATGGTTTTCTAACAAGTATCCTGGAAATAAAAAGGATTTAATTGCCTATTTTTCAGCAGAATATGGATTGGATCAAACCATACCAATCTATTCAGGAGGGCTTGGCATTTTATCTGGAGACCATTTAAAGTCTGCAAGTGATTTAGGTGTTTCACTTGTTGCTGTAGGGTTACTATATAAACATGGATATTTTAATCAAAAAATTAATGGCTATGGACAACAAGAAACAGAATATAATAGTATTGATTTATATGATTTACCAATTCATCCCGTAAAAGATGACAAAGGTGATGATTTAACAATCTATGTGAAATTCCCAAAAAGAAGACTATATCTAAAAGTATGGCAAATTAATGTAGGAAGAGTAAAACTATATTTGCTAGATTCAGATATTCCTAAAAACAATGAAGAAGATAGAGATGTAACCTTAAAGCTATATGGTGGAGACCAAGAAATGAGAATCAGACAAGAAATTGTTTTAGGTATGGCAGGTGTCAGTCTTCTTACAAAATACTTAGGATTAAAACCAACCGTTTATCATATGAATGAAGGACATTCTGCATTTTTAAACTTAGAAATTATTAAAAATATTATCAAAGAAAAACAAGTTTCATTTGAAGTAGCAAGAGATATTGCCAGTTCAAAAACTGTATTTACAACACATACACCAGTACCAGCAGGAAATGATATATTTCCAATTGAATTGGTCGAAAAATATTTCAAAGATTTCTGGCCAAGATTAGGGATTACAAGAGAAGAATTCTTAAAATTAGGTATGAAGCCAGGACCAAACTTAGAAAAAGGCTTTAACATGGGAATATTAGCACTAAAAATTGCTGGAAAGAAAAATGGAGTTAGTAAACTTCATGGAGCTGTTTCTAGAGAGCTATTTAGTGATGTATGGCCTAACATTGCTGCAAATGAGTCTCCAATTGGATATGTCACAAATGGAATTCATACTTGTTCATGGTTAGCACCAAAATTGAAAGAATTATATAACAAATATTTAATTCCTTATTGGCAAGATAATATGCATCATGATTATGTATGGGAAAAAATTAAAAATATTCCAGATGATAAATTATGGAGTGCCCATGTAGAAAGAAAAAGAAAATTAATTAATCTTGTAAAAGAAAATACAACAGAAAGATTAAGAAGATCTGGATATGGTTATGAAGAAATTAATGAAATTGTATCAAAGTTGAATCCTGATGCCTTAACGATTGGTTTTGCTAGAAGATTTGCAACATATAAAAGAGCAACATTAATTTTTAAGGATATAGAAAGAATGACACAAATCATGAATAATGCGGGAAGACCTGTACAAATTATATTTGCAGGTAAAGCCCATCCAGCAGATAAAGAAGGACAAGACTTAATTAAATATATTCATGAAGTATCTATGATGCCACAATTTAAGGGGAAAATCTTCTTACTAGAAAATTATAATATTGCCATGTCAAGATATTTAGTAAGTGGTGTAGATGTCTGGTTGAATAATCCAAGAAGACCTATGGAAGCTTCAGGAACGAGTGGACAAAAAGCGTCTGTGAATGGTGTTATTAACTTTAGTGTACTAGATGGTTGGTGGGCTGAAGGATATACACAAACAAATGGATGGACAATTGGAACAAATGCGGAATACGATTCTTATGAAGCTCAAGATATGGCAGATAGCCAAAGTATGTATCATACGTTAGAAGAAAAGATTATTCCAATCTATTATGATAGAGATAAAAATGGAATATCAAAAAGATGGATGGAAATGATGAAAAATTCTATTATGACAACAGGAGGAAAATATAGTACAGCCAGAATGTTAGTAGATTATACAGACCAATTCTATATTCCATTGTGCAATCTTACAAAGAAATATTATGAAAATATAGACAATGTAGCAGCATATAATGCATGGAAAAAAGATTTATTCGAAAATTGGAAAGATGTAAAAATAACACAAGAAAATAGTAATCTTGATAATATCACGATTGATGCTGGAAATAAAATAGAAGTAGGATGTGAAGTACAACTTCCAAATATTGATGTGGAAAATGTAACAGTAGAAGCATATTATGGAAAAATACTAGATAATGGGGTTGTAGAAAATGTTAGTATTATTCCAATGCAATTACAAGAAGCAGATGAAGAACACAGAAAATATTATTTTACAACAAAGATTGAATTAACAACTGGTGGAAATTATGGTTATACATTTAGAGTAATGCCAAGACATGAAATGTTATTAGAACCAGCAAACTTGAATTTAGTAAAATGGATAACAAAATAAAATAAACAAAAGGGAATTTGGGGACGGACTCATTTTTCCCTTTTTTTAAGTTAATAAATAAAAAAAAATATAGAATATAAAGTCATTACACGATTTTGTATAAGCTAAATTTTCATAGAAATTCTAAAAGAAAAAAATGCGCCTCAGGCTCAATTAAGTAATATATTCATTTCGCATAATATGTCGAATGTGATTGGAGTGCTTGTAGCCTTTCTAAATAAAAAATAAATGAGGAAGCGCGATACAGCGAGAGGCTCGTTTATTTTTTATCTAGAAAGGCTAAAGTACGTATTGAGCCGAGACATTTATAAGAAATGAATATATTACTTAATTGCCCGTGAACATCCCTCATTTTTTTCTTTAAGAATTTCTAGATTCAAATTTAGATACGCAAAATCGTTTCATTTTTTTATATTCTATATTTTTTATTTTGCATAGATTTAAAAAAGGGAAAAATGAGTCCGTCCCCAAATTCCATTTCATAATGTTATTAATTTATGTGTATAATCTAAATTATTCCAAGAATCATATTCATATCCGATAGTATAGACATTAGTTGCCCAAATATCTTTTTCTAGCATATATCTAGAATTCTTGTTATTACTAGAATCCATATATTTTTTTACAGAAGTAATGATTTCTAGTTTAGGGTTTGCTTTAGAAACTTCAGAAATTAAGTGTTTTCCTTTATTATTAAATCCCAAAACTCTAATATATGGTATGGATTTTTTAGATAAAGCCATATCTTTTTTTGTAATTCCTAATAAGGCATATAATAAAATTCTTTGAATTCTTGTATTGGTATATCTTTTGGATTTTATAATATTTAAAAATTCGACTACACTATTACAAGAATTTGCAGCATGTTTAATGGCGTTTTCCAACCCTTCACTAACATCTGGAAATTCTGCAATTTCTTGAATAGGCATTTTTCGTAAATTATAAATGATTTGTTTCTCAAAAACAGATAAATCTGGAACAACATGTCCTATTTTTATATTTTCTAAAAGTGTAGAAAATGTATTTTCAGGAACAACCTTTCTTAAAATATCCCAACCATTATTTTTAACAATATTTCGTATAGCTGTGGCACTTGCAACATTTCCATTATAGGCAGTGTCATGATATCCTGCATTATATCGTTCAATAGTAATAGGAGTCATAGAACTTTTTGATTTTTTTAAAGCTTTTAAGTACTCAATTCCTAAAATATTATTAGGAGAAGAAAGTACATTTGAAAATCTTCGAATATCATTTAAATACATAAGTAGCGCATTTTGTCTTGCTTTAGGAAAAGATAAACCTTTACTTAGTTCATGAGATAATATATTTTTATAGGCTTTTGGTTCTTTATATAAAATATCAGCTACCATATTTAATGTAGAAATATCACCTAATTCAGAACCAAAAGAAAGATAGTCAACAACTTTCAAAGAATCTAAAATTTTAATAGCACCTTCAGCAAAATTTTCAGCACTAGAAATCGAATATAATAAAGGAAGTTCAATAACTAAATCAATACCATTTTTGATAGCCATTTCTGTTTTTGCCCATTTATCTACTAAAGAAGTAGAGCCTCTTTGTGTAAAGTTACCACTGATAACAGCAACAGAATAAGAGGAACCAGTATTTTGCAATGATTTTTGCAAATGATATAAATGACCATTATGAAATGGGTTATATTCTGCGATAATTCCGATAACTTTACTCATTTTTAGTTTCATTCCTTTCTCTAGACACAAATTTGATTAAAAAAGAATTATTTTTCAACCTTTCCTTTCCGAAAAATATTGTATAATTTGTAAATTACTGATATAATGTTATCATAAAAAAATGTA